>JAZRBQ010000022.1:0-1623 GCA_045635145.1 Acutalibacteraceae bacterium
TACCTTAAAATTTGTAACACAGGGGCATTCGAATTACCAATACTTATTTCTTCTTCAACAATCAGGTATTTCTCACGATAGCCTATCGGCACAGTTGCGGGTGCGAGCGAGCGTTTGAGCTCAAGATTTTCTTCATCATAATCCGAAACGATTTGGTTGGAGAAACGCTTAAAGGCCTTAACCTTCAAGGAAACCGCACCGTGAATATCAACCTTTCTGCCCGTTATTGCGCGGCAGTTAATGTAATCACACTTAGCCGCACAGGATAAATTGCAATCATCACTTTCTTCGGGCATTTCTTTAATCTTGCTGAAAGGATAGATATACTCATACGAGCAAAGCTTATTGTTTTTGTCGCAATAAAGCAAGGTGATACAAACGTTACCGTCGATAGTAATACTCTTGCCGTTCATACTTTTTGAAGTAATCATAGGCACTGCCCTGCATTTGAAAATTTTCGAAATATCGGGGCAATAATCAGGCAACGTGAAATCCACGTCTATTGGTTGTTCCAAAACCTCGCTAAAAATATTTTTATTAAAACATACGTCGGTTTTAAGCAGTTTACTTTCCATAATTTTTCCTCACTTTACACATTTTTAGTAAAGTTTATTCATAAAGTGATGGAAATATTACAAAAAGCCTTCCCGTGTGGGAAGGCTTTAAGATTATACTCTTTTAACGATATTATCTAAAGATTTAACAATACAACCTTCGGGTAAAACACCACGAAGTGAAGTAAGCGGATAAACCGACGTACCCTTGCCGATAACTGTGCCGGGGTTGATTACACAACCGCAACCAATATCAGCCTTATCACCCAAGATACCGCCGATTTTTCTGATACCTGTTTCAATTTCGGTATCGCCGTGGATAACAACAGGCTTACCGTCCGACTTTAAGTTGGAGCAAATTGAACCTGCGCCCATGTGAGCAAAGTTACCAAGTACCGAGTCACCGACGTAGTTATAGTGGGGTACTTGAACAGTGTTTAAAAGCACACAGTTTTTAAGTTCGCTTGAGTTACCGAGTACGCAACCCGACCCTGTAATTACGTTACCGCGAAGGAAAGCGCTGGGGCGAATTTCGGTATTGCTGCCTATAATAGCAGGTGCTTGAATTACCGCAGACGGATGAATTTTTACGTTTTCGCCAACCCAAACGCCATCAGCGATTTCGGTAAATCCTTCAAGTCCGTTTTCAATTAATTTTGCGATATAGCCCTTAATCTTGGGTAACATTTCCCAAGGGTATTCGCATTCTTCGAAAAGTTCAACAAGATAAGGTGTTTGGCAGTCAAACAATTCTTTAGTTTTAATCTTTTTATCCAACTGAATGACCCCTTTCAATAATGAAATTAACAAGGCGATTTACGTATTCTTCGCAGTTTTCTTCACTTTCAACCATTACGCGAACAACAGGCTCGGTACCACTCTTGCGGAGTAATACTCTGCCGCGACCGTTAATAAGCTCTTCAACCTTAGCTTTTTCTTCCAAAACTGCAGCATCCTCAAAAACGGCTTCCTTGCTCTTAACCCTAACGTTCTTGGTAATTTGGGGATAAAGTTTAACGGGAGCTGCGAGTTCTGCAAGGCTCATTTTACTGTCACAAACTTCTTCGGT
>JAZRBQ010000023.1:0-9568 GCA_045635145.1 Acutalibacteraceae bacterium
TTCTTCCTTCGGTGTAGATTATACAATATCCTTAAAGGAAGCTTCGCTTCAAAGTCTAAAGGACAGCGTTTTTCGTGCGCCGTGGAATTTTATGAAAAAACGTCCTGTTTTTAACCACAATTTAGTGCGCAAGGGGGAAAATAGGAAAAAATGAAAAAAATCTTTTTGTTAACCCTTATAATTTTGCTTTTATGCGGCTGTGAAAAAGCCGTGCCAGAATATTTAGTTTCAGGTGTTTTGGTTGATAAGGTGGGGGATGAGTATGCGGTTTATTTTGAAGCGATAATAGTAAACACCGAAACTACAAAGCAAACCCTAAAGATTTTGAAGGGTAAAGGCGAGACGATTTATAGCGCGGTTGAAGATATTGAAAAGCAGGTTACACAACCGCTTTTAATGTCGCACAGCGGTGTTATTGTGGTGAGCGAAGATATCAGTCAAAATGATTTAAGGGAAGTTTGCGAGTATGCCCAAAATAGCGGCATAACCCTTTCGGCTTACATGATTAAAACCGAAAATGCGGATAAACTATTTAAAACAAAGCCGTTATCTTCAGCTTGTGTCGGGTATGACATAATGGGGCTTATTAAGCAAAATAAACGGTATAAAAATAGGCTTTTTGAGGTGATGGGCGGAGATTACAAGGCTTCGCTTCCTACAATAAATGTGAAGGATGGAGGGCTTGTCTTTGAAGGCGACTAACAAGCATTTTTTGTGCCTAGTGCCGCTTTTTATACTCGGCAATGCGGTTATAGTGGCGCCAACCCATAATGCCGACGAATTTAGCTTTTTGGCATTTTTAGTGTCGTTTGTTTTGTGCTTGGCGGTAGTTTTTTTCTGTTTTCTATTGCCGTTTAACAGGGCGACTGCCTTGCCGCTTATAGTTTTAAGTCTATATTGCGGTTTTGATGCACTTATAACCTTTATTGAATTTATAAGCAATGACCTGTTACCAAAAATGCCGCGGTTTTTAATAATATTGCCTATTTTGACCTTGCTTTGTTATATAGCTTTTCAAAGGGTAAGTGTAGTTTATAAACTGTCACTCATATCTTTTTGGGTAGTAGCAGGGGTTGTTTTGCTTTTCTTTTTGGCAACCGCAAAGGATTTTAACCCTAAAAATATTTTTATATACGAATTACCTAATTTTAATATTGTGCGGCAGCAAACACTACCCTTTATAAAAAGTATTGTTTTGCCAAGCGTTTTGATAGCCTTTTTTGCAAAGAGCGAAGGCTTTAAAAAGGGTATCACACTTGTCGGTGTGAGTGTCGGATGTATTGCATTCGGTATTTGTATTTTAAATTCGGTTTTGCTTTTTGGTATAGATTTTGCGGGGGAATTAGCCTATCCGTATTCTTCGGCGGGTAGTACTGTAACATTTGGTTACCTGTTTACCCGAATGGACGGGCTTTTATACTTTGTTTATCTTATTTCTTGCATTATTAAATGTACGGTGTCAATAGAGATAATAAAAAAATCAAGGAGTCTTTTAACTCCTTGATTTTTATTTTAATTCAATTATAAGACCTAAATTTCCGCGTTCGCCGTTGGTTGCGCGGTGTGAATGAAGTGTGTCGGCATTACAGCAGGTGCATATATCCGAAATATCCATATTTTCTTCTTTGATGCCTGCATTTAAAAGAATTTGTTTGTTGGCTTCCACTAGGTCGAGCATATATTTGCCTTTGCCTTTTTCAGTGAAGATTTCGTTTAAATTTAAATATGAAAGCTTAGCAAATTCATTATAAACAGGGGTGTCAACCTCGTAACAGCATTTATTTATACAAGGGCCGATACCCGCAATAATATCTTTAGGGTCCGAGCCAAAGTGTTGCTGCATTTTTTCTACCGTTACCTTGCCAATTTCCTGCACGGTACCGCGCCAGCCTGCGTGGGAGGTTGCAATAACCTTTTTTACAGGGTCGAAAAATACCAAGGGGGTGCAGTCGGCATACTGGGTAACAAGCGCCACACCGCATTCGTTTGTTATAAGTCCGTCAACGTCGCAAAAACCGTCTTTTAAAATGCCTTTTCCACAGTCGGCTTTAGTTACGATTTCTACGTTATTCGTGTGGGTTTGTGCCGATAAAACCAAGTGGGTTATATCAATATCGGCACATTCGCAAAGTCGGCGGTAGTTTTCCAAAACGTTTTCGCGTTTATCGCCGTTTAAAAAACTTAAGTGCATACTTTTATATCGGCCTTCACTAACACCGCCAATACGTGTAGAAAAAAGGTGGTTAACAAGACCCGATTTTTCGAGTTTTGGGAAGGTAATATAAGTGACACCGTTTTTGGTGTTTATATTAAGGTTTTTTGAGGTCATACAGTGGCTTCCTTATTGATTATTTTTGAATAAAGCTGTTGAGAATTATCAATTAATTTTTGTTTTGTTGCCGTACCGTAAAGTAGTTCTATCCTATCTAATGCGGGTTTTATTAGTGTAGGACGCACATCTTTTGAGTGGGTGTCAGAAGCTAAGAATGTGACAATATCGTTTTTAATAAGCTTTTTTAAAACTTTTGTATAGTAAGGGGAGAAAAACGATGTGGCATTTACCTGTGTTAGAATGCTATTTGCCTTCAGAAAACGCAAAAAGTCCCTGAAGCCACTCTCTTTATAATATCGTTCAATATGGGCGATTATCGGTATAAAGCCGCGTTCTAAAAGCTGTAAAACATCGGCTTGCAAATTTTTGTTTGAAAGCGAAAAATCCGGCTCTAACAAAATATAACGTGAGCCATTAAGAGTTAATTGGTCTATTAAGGTGGCTTTGCCAATGCCCTTATAATATGCTACTTCGTTGCCGAGGTAAATATTCGGCACCGGTATATTTTTTATGGCATTTTTAAGCTCATTAAAATTTGCATTAGCCGTTTGCTTGTGGTCTTCCAACGCGTCACACATAGGGTAAAAATGCGGGGTTAGTAAAACGTCGGTAATACCTTGGTTGTAAGCCGTTTGTAAAAGGTCTATCGCACTGCTTAAATCGGGGGCGCCGTCATCAATATTATGCAAAATATGTGAATGAATATCCAAAAACATAAACTACCTCTATTGCAAAAAACGGGAGAATAGCTCTCCCGTTAAATTAGAATTATTGGTCTTGATAAGCGCGGCTAAAGTAGCGAGAGTAATTATATTTACCCCTGCTATAGTAGCCCATTTTGTGATTAGAACCGTTGATAACAACGCCGTCAAGCTCAATGCCTAAAACCTTAAGGCTGTCGTATGCGTATTCAAATGATTCGTATTTGGTTGAGCCTGCACGCACAATCATAACAAAGGCTTCGCACTTTTGAGCAATTATCAAAGAGTCTGAAACGATGTTGATAGGCGGTGTATCGAGAATTACATAATCATAAATTTCCGAAAGGTCGGATAAAAGACGGTCAAAGGCGGGGCTGCTGAATAATTCGGACGGGTTTTTAACCTTTACACCTGTGGTTATAACATCCAAATTTTCGTTATAAGGAACAGTAACGGCACGGATGGGAAGATTATCTAAAAGAATATCCATACAGCCTTTATCATTACTGATTCTTAATTTTTTGTGGATTGTGGGTTTGCGAGAGTCGGTATCAACAATAACAACCTTTTTATTAAGCTGTGAAAGCGTAATTGCAATATTAAGTGATGTTGTAGATTTACCTTCTGAAGCGTTGGGGCTTGATATTGCCAAAACCTTGGCATCCTTCTTAGCAAGAATTGCAATAATGTTTGTTCTTAAGTTTTTATAAGATTCAACAATGGCGAAAGGTGTTTTTGAAACTTCGGGGGTTATGAGTCTTTCGTTTGCTTTATTTTTAGAAGCCATATCAAGCACCTCCCTTATAATAAGATTTAGCGTATTTGCCTGATTTTGCAGCCTCAAAGTCCGGAATGTCGCCTAATACTGGGATATTATAGCGGTCTTTGAACTCTTCTTCGGATTGGATTGTAGTATTAAATAATGAGATGATATAAATTACCGCAAATGATAAAACTGCGCCGACAACTATAGCTAATGCTGTAGTTGATGCTGTGCGGGGAAAGGTTTTTGCGGAGTAATCACTTGTCATAACAACCGATGTAAAGGAGTTTGGAATAAACTTGTTTATATATTCGGGTGTTAATTCCAAAAACATATTGGTGATTTTAGCTACTTCGTTTTGATTTGGCATTTCAAAACGAACGTCAATAAAAAGGGAATATTCGCTACGGGCGCTTACCGAAGCAAAGCTTCTAAGCTGTGAGTAGGAATATTTATTGTTAAGTTTTTCGGCAAGTTGCTTATAAATATCAGGGGTTTTGAGGATATCTATTATCGTTTCCTGCATATTTATTGAAGCGGCGATATCGCCGTTGTTTACCTTGTCGCCCTGTATGTATTGGGTGTTGGTTTGGGTATTGTTGTCAAAAATACCGCCGTTGGTAACTACTACCGAACCTGTGGCAGCAAAGCGTTCTTGCAAATGAAATTCGCAATAACAAAAGGCACCCACACCGCAAAGAACAGCGCAAAGCAGTATTATAAAAAAGTTTTTAACCAGTAATCGAAAAATATGATAAATTGAAAATTCGTTCACAGTAATCCCCTTCCATAAAAATAATAAAACAGTGAACTAAAATATATTATATATGATTTTTTAAGATAAAGCAATAAATTTTTAAGCAAGGCTTAATAGCTTATTAAGGCTTTCAAAAATTTCGTTTTCGTTTTTATAGGCGTTTTTGTAAACTTCAATAACGGCAGCGCCTTTAAAATTACGCTCTTTAAGGGTATTTAAAAATGTTTTAAAGTCAAAGTTGCCGTTAAGCGGTAAAAGACAATCGCCTGCTAAGGAATGGTCGCTTATATGAAAGTGGCGTATATTATCCCAAAATTCATTTATTAAATCGGTTGGGTTATAGCCACGGCGAACCGCCTGTTTAATATCAAAGCAAAATTCGGCATCATCGCCTAAAATGTTACGCATCGCGCGTAAAGATTCAATATCGCCCGAGCGAAAGTTGGCAACGTTTTCTTGCAAAATGGTAATGCCGTTTTTCTTCGTTTCGCGGTTAAGCGCCATAAAACGTTCGCAATATTCTTCGTCACTTAAGCGTCCGTGGGGTTTATCACCGTGAAGTATTATGTATTTTGCGCCTAAAGCGGCTGCAATTTCGGAATAGCGGGCAAATTTATAAATAGCTTCGTTAAATCTGCGGTCGTATTCCGAAAAAATCATAAACGGTTCAGCCAAAGACATGGTGGGGTGAATCGATTGAACTTTTATATCATAGGCTTCTTTAATATCAAGTAAAATATCCACAAAGGAAGGCTTTAATTCGGTTTCACAGTTGAAGAAAATTTCGGTTGTTTTGACGCCGCTTTTAGCTATCTTTTCAAAAGCGATTTCGGTATCAATAGGGTAAAGCGAAGCGGTTGATACGCCGATATTCATTTTAAGCCTCTCCTTTCGGGGTAACATAAACGGTTTTGTTAGTGGTGTAAATTACCATACCCGCCTTGGCGCCGTTTGGTTTTTTAACGTATTTTACGGGCGTATAATCCACAGCAACGTTTGAAGAATTTGCTGCTTTTGAATTCTCGGCAGCAAGGGTTGCGGCTTGTAAAATGGTTTCATCGCTTACGTCATTGCCACCGCAAAATACAATAACGTGACTGCCAGCAATGTTTTTTACGTGGAACCACAAATCGTTTTTATTAGCTAAAACTGTTGTTAAATAGTCGTTTTGCTTGTTGTTTTTGCCAACAAGGATTTTATAACCTTCATAAGAAGTGAATTCCTTAAAGGCATTTTGAGTCTTGGGCGCTTTTTTGCGGCCTGTTTGTTGCTTAATGTAACCCGCTTCGGCTAATTCTTCGCGTATTTCAGAAATATCGGCAATGGTGGTAGAACGTTCAATACTGTCTAACACCGTATCAAAATAAACTAATTCCTGCTTGTCCTTTTGGGTAAGAGAGGTTAAGGTTTGCTCTGCCACGTAGGTTTTTTTGTATTCCTTAAAATAACGGTTGGCATTATTAGCGGGGGAAAGGGTAATATCAAGTGGGATTTTTACCGTTTCTAAATTTTCGCTGTAATAATTCGGCACTTCGGCTACCGCTTGACCGCGTTTTAATGCATAAAGATTTGCTTTTAATAGTTCGCCAAAAATGCGAAGCTCTTCGCGGTTTTCGCATTTTTTAAGTTCTTCTAACCGAAGGGCTAATTTGCGTTCGGTACGGTTTTTAAGGTTTGTAACAAGCTTTAAAATATCCTTTGCCGCGTTGCTAATACGGGCGGCAGTTTCCTTTTGAGTGTAGAAACTGTCAAGCAAAAGTGAAAAGCTTTCAAAGGTCTTGAGCTTAAAGCTGGGCCCATATTGTGAAATTGATGTATATGTGAAATCAAGCGGACTGCCGTCGGGCTTGTAAATAAGGGTTGGGCAGGTTCCGTTTTTAAGGTCGGACAAAACGTTGCTAAAAGCGTCGGCGGGGTTTAGTGAATCTTCAATTTCGCGACAAATAAGGGGCGAAAAACCGTCAACAACCGACAAAAGCGAACTTTCCTCGGCCTTTTTTAAAATTTCATCTTGATTTGTTGTTAAAGGATTTAATTTTTCTGGGCGCGTGGGCAAAACGTAGGTAGCGCCAGGTAAAATAAGGCGTTCAGAGGTTTCTACATCGCTGTGCCTTACCGCGTCTATAATTTTACCGTCCGAATTAACTAAAATTACGTTTGATTTATTGCCGATAAGCTCACAAACCAAGGAAATTTCGGCAATGTCACCCATTTCGTTTGTGGCAGAAAAAACAAAAATAGCCACACGCTCAAGGTCGGGCTGTCTTATATCAATCAGTCTTGCGGCCAAAAGATGCTTGCGAAGAAGCATACAAAACATGGGCGGAACAGCAGGGTTTTCGTACTTATTTTCGGTAAATTGAACACGCGAAAAGCCTGATTTTACATTTATTAAAAGGCGCTTTTGAAAACCTTTTTTGCGCAGCAAAAGTACCAGCTCTTCGCGTGAAGGCTGGTAAATTTTATCAATATGACAGTCGGTTGCGACCTTTAGCTCATTTAAGGTTTTGTGAAGAAATGCGCCGTCAAATGCCATTAGAATTCTTCCTTAAAATTTGGGTTATAGCTTCATAGACCGATTTATTTTTCAAATAATCGGCTTTCTTTGATTCAATATTTTGCAGGGCAGTCATACAAGAATAAACCCTCTTTTGTTGCTTTTTAAGGTATAAAATACCCGCGTCGTTTAGCGGTATTTTGCCCGAATAATAGAAGTGTTCGGGATAATCTTTAATTTCGCCTGTAAAACTTGCCACCATTACAGAATATAGCTTTTGATTTTCATAAAGTGGGGTTTCGCTCATTATGGAAAATCCGTTTTTGCACAAAAATTCGCGCAAATATTCGGGTGAGGTGGTGGGCTGCAAAATGTAGGTTTTATCCTGCGATTTTGCCCAATCGCACCCTTTTAAAATGGCGGTTATAACCTCGCCGCCCATACCTGCAATAATTACAGTGTCAACCTCGTCACATCCAACACCCGAAAGGCCGTCGCAAAGGCGAAGCGAAATATCACTTTCGCCGCTTTGACAGATATTTTTTTGGGCATTTTCAAGCGGCTTTTGGTTAAGGTCGGTTGCAATAACGCTACTTGCAATGCCGCTTTGCTTTAAAAATATAGCAAGATAGGCGTGGTCGGTGCCGATATCACAAACCCTTGTACCGTGCGGCACAAGGGATGCAATAGTTTTAAGTCGTTGGCTTAAATCGTTCATTATTTGTTGGCAAAGTAAGCGTTAAGCTTTGCTACTAAAGCGTCACAGTCGGTACCGTGTACCTGACAAGCTTGTTCAATGCTTTCGCCACGAGAAGCGGGGCAGCCTAAGCAGTGCATACCAATTTCAAAAAAGTATTGTGCACAGCCAGTGTCAATATCCAATACGTCGCCAATAAGCATATCTTTTGTAATAGTCATAATAAATTCTCCTTAAAATAGATTGGTTTGTTTGTTTAAATCGGTGCGGTTGTGGTTAAAAAGTTTGCGGTTATCCATTGCCCAAAGCCTGCCCGTAAAATCATCGGCGGCGGTGGCACTTACGGCTTCTTGCATTTCGTAAACGCGGGAATCCATAAGGTCAAGCTCGCTTAAAAGCTCGGCTTCGATAAAGGCGGGTCTTACGGCGGCGCCAAACTCAGGCTCGCCGTGGTGGGATATAACCATATGCTCTAAAAGCATAGCAGTTTTGGGGTTAATATTAAGCTTTTTAGCATATTCATCTATAACCATAGCGCCCATTGTCAAGTGGCCTAAAAGATTACCCTCAACCGAATAACCTGTTGCAAGGCCCGTGTCGGCAACCTCAAATTCCTTAAGCTTTGCAATATCGTGCAAAATCGCACCCGAAATTAAAAGCTCGCGGTCAACAAAGGGGTAAACTTTACAAACGGCCTCGGCTAAGCGGACAATACTTAAGGTGTGTAACAAAAGTCCCGAACGCACAGCGTGGTGAAGCTTGAATGCCGCAGGCCAATAAAGCATTTTTAAGCGATTATCGTTCAAAATTTCGCAAACGATTGATTTTAAATCTTCATCAGCAAAGTTTTGTGCCAAGTTATAAAGCTCGGCAAACATTTCTTCACCCGAAAAACCTGCACTTTTCACAAAGTCTTCGGCCTTAATATTATCTTCGGGTGTGGTGGGGCGAATGCGCTCAATACGTAATTGGTCAGCACCGTTATACTGTGAAATTGTGCCGCGTACCTTTATAATTTGGTTGGCTACATATTCGCCGTGAATTTCGGGAATATAGCGCCAAAGCTTAGCGTTAATTTCGCCGTCGCGGTCGCCAAGCGTCATATCAAGATAACTGTCACCCTTAGAAGAGGTTTTTTTATCAACGTTTTTGATAATGCAAAAGCCTTCAACAAGTGAGTTATTGTCAATCGGTGTAAAGTTCATAAAAGCACCCTTTTCTTAAGCTTTTAAATTATTATACAGCATAACAAGCTCTAATTCAAGTAGTTACTGTATAGATGCAAAATATTCCACAACGCCATAAGCTAGTGCTTTGGCCTTTTTGGCATTGGCTTTATTGTCTTTTATAATGCGGTAGTCATAGTCATTTGAATAATAGCCGTTTTCGGTTAAAACCACGGGGCAGACCGACACGCGCGACATAAAGTAGTAATGCCATTTAAACGTTTTGTCTTTATAAAGTCCTGTATCAAACGAATGCTCAAGGACATATTTCGCGGCATTTTTAGAGAATGGGTAGTAATAGTAAACACCCATACCGTTAAGCCGTGAAGAATTGTTAGAATCGTGGTGTATCGCTATGCAATAATCGGGCTTTAGTTGTTTTAACATTTTGGTTTTTTGGTCGGCGGTGCTGATTGAATCATCGCTACGGGTCATATAAACTGTAGCACCAATGGATTTAAGCTCGGCTCTTAACTTTTTGGCAAGATAAAGGTTGCGTGCGGATTCGCGGTATTTGTATTCGCCGTTTCGTGAAGTGCCCGAATCGATACCGCCGTGACCTACGTCGATTAAAATTTTAACACCGCTTAAATCA
>JAZRBQ010000024.1:0-5470 GCA_045635145.1 Acutalibacteraceae bacterium
CTGTTCTTCAGCGTCGGCAATATTTTCTACACCCTTATCTACCCAATCGGTAGCAAGAGATTCGATAAAACGTATATTAGCTTTCCCGATTTGCTTTGCATATTGAACGATAAACAAAACTACCGAAACCTCTAAACCTAAATCTTCATACAACCAACCGAAGGTTTGCATCTCGTTGCCTTTTAAGTTTCGGCCTAAAATTATCTGCGCTTGTGCTAATAAATACTGAAGTTTAGGGTCTTCAAGTCCGCGTTTTGTAATATCTTCACGGCTTGGTCTTAAATTGCATTTGACTGATTTTGTTTTTTCTTCATTAACAGGATTTTCGCAAATAAGCACACCCGCATCTGCCCAAAAAAGCAAAGCTTCCTTAACATCGTATTCAGAAACATCGGTTTGTGAAGCAATTTGTGCAACCGAAGGCATTTGATGTGGATTTCGCAATATGTAAATTAAAACCTTTAGATGTTCGCCTTTGCAAAACCTTAAATATTTATCAGCAACATCGGCGGGAATCGTAAAGGCGTTACTAAAAACGGCGTGATTGATGTTATAGTTCATAAACTACCTCATTTTAATCTAGTTAAAGTCATTATAACAATTTTAGATAAAAAAGTAAATATATAATTATATTATATTAATCAATAAAATACACATTTTTACAAATTTCATCCATATAATCAGCCCAAAAATAGCAATCAATAAGACTAAGGTCGGTTTCGGATTTTTGAATAACTAATGCAAAAAAATCAACTCGAATTGGATTTTGTAATATTTTCTTACAAATTGCCTTAATTAAATCGCGCTCAAGTGATTCTAAATCATTTGTTTTTAGCAAATCAAGAATTTGAGCACCTGTGTATCTAAATGTTGCATCTTCTTGTGTTAATTCTATTCCATTTAAATAATCGGTTATTTGTCCTAAAATTTCATTCGTGGTTGCTATTTTATAACTAAGCGGATAACCGTAGATTTCCCCCGTTTGCTCAGCTTCCGGTTTTAAAGAAATAACTAGCTTTTTATTTTGAAAATCTAAATAGAAAAAGGTTTTCGATTTGTTAATCTCAAGCAAAATTCCTGCATTTTCGGGTGCTTGTTGTGTATATGGTACCTTTTCAACCTCGGTATCGGTATTATAAAAACTTTTTTCAAAAAACAAATATCCAATACCTAAAAAGATAAAAAAACAAATACCGCAAACCAATATAGTTTTAATAAATACATTCTTTTTCTTCTTCACATAATCACCCAAAATAGTCTATGTAAAAAAGCATATTTTAAACAAAAAAGGTTATCTTTTGCAAGATAACCTTTTAAAACTAATTTTCCATAATAGCAATAAATTCTTCACCAGAAATTTTTTCTCTTTCAAAAAGAACCTTTGCGGTTTCGTGTAATTTTGGCATTGCATCAGTTAAAAGTTTTAATGCTTTTTGATACTGAGTTGTAATAATCGATTCAATTTCTTCATCAATAATTGCAGCAGTTTTCTGAGAATAATTAGGATTAGAAGCAAAATCACGACCTAAGAAAACTTCATTTTGATCATTACCATAAACAACAAGACCTAATTTTTCACTCATACCGTAGCGGGTAACAATATCTCGTGCCGCTTCAGTTGCACGTTCAATATCATTTGAAGCGCCTGTGCAAACATCATCCTGTGTTAATTGTTCAGCAGCACGACCGCCAAGAAGTGAACAAATATCTTCCAAAATTTTTGTTTTGGAAAGATGGCCGCGTTCACCATCGGGCATATACATTGTGTAACCCGCTGCCATACCGCGTTTAATAATTGAAATTTGATGAACAGGGTCTTGAGTCGGCAAGAAATAAGAAACAATGGCATGACCTGCTTCGTGATAAGCAGTAATCATTTTATCCTTATCAGAGATTACGTGAGATTTCTTTTCAGAGCCCATTACAACCTTGATGGTTGCTTCGTCAACTTCTTGTTGTGTAATTGCCTTTTTACCGTTACGAACAGCCAAAAGCGCAGACTCATTAAGCAAGTTTTCAAGGTCTGCACCTGTGAAACCTGAAGTATTTCTAGCGATTGTTTTAAGATTTACGTCGGGTCCTAATGGTTTGCCGCGTGAATGAACCTTTAAAATTTCTTCTCTACCCTTAACATCGGGATAATTTACCGTGATTTGACGGTCAAAACGGCCGGGACGTAAGAGGGCTTTATCAAGGATATCAGGACGGTTTGTAGCCGCAATAACGATTACACCTTCATTAACGCCAAAGCCGTCCATTTCAACAAGCAACTGGTTGAGGGTTTGTTCGCGTTCGTCGTGACCGCCGCCAAGACCTGCGCCACGTTGACGACCTACAGCGTCAATTTCATCAATAAAGATAATTGCAGGAGCTTCCTTTTTAGCTTCAGAGAATAAATCTCTAACACGTGAAGCACCGACACCAACGTATAATTCAACAAAATCAGAACCTGAAATTGAGAAGAAAGGAACGCCTGCTTCACCCGCAACAGCGCGCGCCAATAGGGTTTTACCTGTACCGGGAGGGCCGACAAGAAGTACACCCTTAGGAATACGAGCGCCTAATTCGTTAAACTTTTTAGGGTCTTTAAGGAAGTCAACGATTTCAGACATTTCTTCCTTTTCTTCATCGGCACCCGCAACGTCGGCGAAGGTGGTTTTACGGCGATTATCCGCCTTTTTAGTCTTGATTTTGCCAAAGCCCATTGCCCTATCGTTACCCATAACGTTGTTCATACGCTTGGTCATAAATATAACCAATAAAACCGAGCAAGCAACCACCAAAAGAATCGGCCAAAGCTTGCCTATGGCGGCATTTTGGTTACCGCGGTTATGGTGATATTTAATTTCAAGGTCGGTGCCTTTGTTTTCCTTATTTATCTTCTTAACTTCGTCTTCAACGTCTTTAATAAAAACGTAAGGGTCAGCAACAGTAAATTGATACTTAACACCGTCATCACGTTTTACATAGGTTAACTGACCTGTGTAAAAGTTAAGTTCATATTCCGACACTTGATTAGTGGTGAACATGTCAACAATTTGATAATATTTTGTTTCAGCTGTGTTTTTGTTAAGTAACGAAATTGCAGCGACAGTCAAAAACAAAACAATCGGAATTCCGATATACAAAAGTAAATTTTTAATATTCTTTTTCAAGAGTTTTCTCCTTTCCTATTAGGCATATACTTCGGGTGAAAGTATAGCAACATAGGGTAAATTTCTATATTTTTCGTCATAATCAAGGCCGTACCCAACAACAAATTCATCAGGCACAACCTTGCCAACGTAATCAGCAGTAATATCAGTTTTGTGATTAGTGGGTTTATCTAAAAATGTACAAATTTTAATGCTGTTGGCGTTGCGGTCAGCAAGAACCTTTTTAAGATAAGAAAGTGTAAGACCAGAATCTAAAATATCTTCAACTATAAGTATATCACAGCCTTCGGGATTTAAATCTAAATCCTTTTTAAAAGTAACATGACCCGTTGTTTTTGTGCCACTGTAAGAAGAAACTGATAAAAAGTCAATCTTACAGTCACAAGTAATGTTACGCATAAGGTCGGCCATAAAAACTACACCGCCTTTAAGTACGCTTACTAAAAGTAAGTTTTTATCTTTATAATCATTTGAAATTTCACGACCGAGTCTTTGACAAATCTCGTTAATTTCTTCAGTCGAAACTAAAATTTCTTTAAAATCCTTGTTCATTATACTTCCCCCATTAAATCAAAAACTTTAATTTCAAAAGCTTTATTAGTTTTGCTACTTATTGCAACACGCTGAG
Source organism: Acutalibacteraceae bacterium (assembly GCA_045635145.1). GTDB lineage: Bacteria > Bacillota > Clostridia > Oscillospirales > Acutalibacteraceae > UBA737. The sequence continues at coordinate 3,784 of JAZRBQ010000024.1, forward strand.
CCACACCAATTGTGTGAACCCAAACAACACCGTTATCATCCGCAATAACCGGTAACGAATCGCGCAAATATAAATCCGTTTTATTTTCTGTGAAAAGTTTTTTAAGCGTTTTGGTGCATCCTCTACCATATAGACGAAGTTTGTCGCCTTCTTGACGGGTGCGTATAACCAACTTGCCTACTATCTTATCACAATCAATTAAATTATTTGAGAACAAATTATTAACATTTTCACAATCGCAAATTTCGACCGCAAATTGTGGTTTGTCAACAGAAAAAACTTCAGTAAATTTTAACTCATTATTATTGCAAACCGCAAAAGTGTTTTCCGGTAAATTAACCTTACCTGATTTTTTAAGACAAATAGAATACACATCATTAACGTGGCGATATTCAAGGCTTATTTGTGGATAACAAATATTAAAATATTGTTTTATAACCCTTTTGGAAATCGCAGTAGCATTCACATCAATAAAATCAATATTCAAAGCCCTGTCCGACAAGTTTTTAAACAATATTTCTTGTGCGGTTTTTTCTAAAAATGCTTCATCCTCACTTAAAGAAACGCAACCGCGCATAACCACATTTGTAATTGCAGGGTTAAGTTCCCTCAAAACAGGTATAACCTTATGCCTTATTTTATTGCGTGAATAATCATCAGAAAGATTTGTACTATCGGTAACAAACTGTAGATGATTATCTGTGCAATATTTTTCAACCTCATCACGCGAAGCGAAAATTAAAGGTCTAACAATATTACCCCTTATTGCAGGAATTCCACAAAGACCTTTAATTGCTGTGCCGCGTGTCAAATTAAACAATACGGTCTCCAAATTATCACTCGCAGTATGAGCCGTAGCAATCTTACCTCTAGCCACACGTTCTAAAAAGTCATATCTAACCTGTCTTGCTGCAAGTTCAAGGCTTAAACGATTATCTTTGGCATATTGCGGAACATCAATTTGCTCACAAAACAGTGATACGCCTAATTTTTCGCAAAGCTCTTCAACAAATTTTTGGTCACGAAGCGCTTCTTCACCACGAATCAAATGATTAAGATGCGCCGCATTAACAGTTATACCTAAATCATCTTTAAGGGATAAAAGTGAATGCAACAGCGCAACCGAATCAGCACCGCCCGAAAGCGCAACAGTCACAGTATCTCCCTTTTGCAAAAGTGAAAAATCGGATATTGCCTTTAAAACTAAATCCTTCATTATCTGAACACGTCCACCGATGTAAATCTTGTAAATTGACCGTCCCAATGCATATCAATTGTGCCAATTTCACCATGACGGTTTTTAGCAACAATACATTCTGCTTTATTAGGGTCTGACATATCCTGATCATCAGTTTTTTCGTTGTCGTAATACTTTTCGCGATAAAGGAAAAGCACTATGTCGGCATCTTGTTCAATAGAGCCCGATTCACGAAGGTCAGCCAAAGCAGGACGGTGTGATTTACCCTTGGTTTCGGTACCACGCGAAAGCTGTGCACAGGCAATTACAGGCACCTTTAAATCCTTTGCCATTGTTTTAAGATTACGTGTGATTTCAGATACTTCTTGCACGCGGTTTTCGGTTGATTTAGCCGATTTCATAAGACCCAAGTAGTCGATAACAACAAGGTCAACCTTTCGCATACGGCGAAGCTTAGCTTTCATTTCGGGCACAGTAATTGACGAGGTT
>JAZRBQ010000025.1:0-10829 GCA_045635145.1 Acutalibacteraceae bacterium
GACAAGCGTAAAATTTAAGGAGTGTGTGTTATGGCTATAAATCAAATTACCGTATTTTTGGAAAACAAGGCTGGCGCGCTTTTGGACGTAACAAAGCTTCTTTCAAACAGTTCGGTTGACCTTCGCGCAATCAACATTGCCGAAACCGCCGACTACGGCCTTTTAAGACTTATTACTGCTGACAATAAAAAGGCGGAAGAAGTTTTAAAAGCAGAAAATCTTATCTTCACCGAAACCCCCGTTTTAGCGGTTGCTATTGATGACAAGGCGGGCGCTTTAACCGACCTTTTAGAAGTTTTCGCAAAGAATGATATTAACCTTCACTATATGTATTCAATTTTTGGTAGTCAAGACGGCAAGGCGTATATGATTATGCAAATCTCCGACATTGAAAAGGCTACAAAAGTTTTGGCGGATAACAATATCGTTATCGCCGAACCTAAGGATTTGAAGATTGGTTAATATTAAAAATAAAAGCCTTGTAAAAGGCTTTTATTTTTTTTGTGCTTATGGTATAATTATTAAAACTTATTTTCGGAAGATGTGCTATGAAGAAAAATGACGAATTTATTTTAGATATTGTGGATTTCACGGCTGACGGTAGCGGTGTCGGAAAAATTGACGGTATGGCGGTTTTTGTGCCATTGACTGCCGTTGGTGACAGGGCAAAGGTCAGGATTTTAAAGACCAAAAAAACCTATGCTTACGGCAAGTTAATGTCTTTAGAAAAGCCTTCAAAAAGCCGAATAGATAACGATTGCCCCCAGTTTAAGCAGTGTGGCGGCTGTGTTTTTCGTCATATTGGTTATGAATCGGAGTGCGAACTAAAGCAAAAAAAGGTTTACGAGAATATTAAGCGCATTGGCGGTGTGGATTTGGCGCCACAGCCTATTATTGCCGACTCGCCCGACCGCTATCGCAACAAGGCACAATACCCCATTTCGACCGACTATAACGCGGGTTTTTATGCTTTTCATTCCCACCGCATAATCCCGTGTGAAGACTGCCGTTTGCAACCGCAAATCTTCTCCCAAATTACCGAAACCGTAACCGCTTGGGCAAAAGAAAAAGATATAACCATCTACAACGAAGCCGAAAACAAAGGCTTTCTTCGTCATATTTATATTAGAAAAGCCGCCAAGACAAACGAGATTATGGTTTGCCTTGTTATAAACGGCGATTTTCTGCCCGAAAGTGATGCGTTGGTGGAAGAATTGCAAAATATTTGCGGTACTGACCTTAAAAGTTTGCAAATCAACATTAACAAAAAAGACACTAACGTAATTTTGGGGGATACCTGTAAAACCATTTACGGTAGTGACTATATTACCGATATTTTGTGCGGTGTGAAGGTGCGATTATCACCCCTTTCGTTCTATCAGGTTAATCACACTATGGCGGAAAAACTTTACGAAAAGGCGAAAGAATACGCCAATCCCAACGGTAAAAATATTATTGATTTATACTGTGGCGCGGGTACAATCGGTCTTTCAATGGCAAAATCGGCTAAAAATATAATCGGTGTTGAAATCGTACCAGAAGCCATAAAAGATGCCGAATTTAACGCTAAAAACAATGGTATAGAGAATGCTCGTTTCATTTGTGCCGATGCTACTGCGGCGGCAGAGCAGTTAGCAAACGAAGGCATCACCGCCGACGTTGTAATAGTTGACCCGCCACGAAAGGGTTGTACACCCGAAGTTATAAAAACCATAGCCGACCATTTTAAGCCAGAAAGGGTGGTTTATGTTTCGTGCGATAGCGCAACGCTGGCGAGAGATATTAAAATCTTCGGCGAAAATGGGTATAACTTAGTAGAATACACCCCTTGTGACCTGTTCCCAAGGACAAGCCACGTTGAAACAGTAGCACTATTAGAAAGGTGTTAAAATGAACGAATTAGACTTAAAATGCCCACACCGTAAAAAGTGCGGTGGGTGTCAGATACAAAATCTGACCTACAAAAAACAGTTAAGTTTTAAGCAGGTCAGGGTTATAAAATTATTGGGTAAATACCACCGTGTAAGCGAGATTATCGGCATGGACTACCCATACCATTATCGCAACAAGGTGCAGGCGGCATTCGGCGAGCGCAAGGGCGAGATTATATCGGGTGTTTATCAGTCGTCAACCCACAATATCGTGCCTGTTGACAGTTGCCTTATCGAAGACCAAAAAGCCGATGAAATTATCGTAACTATCAGAAAACTTTTAAAAAGTTTTAAACTTCGCGCCTTTAACGACGTTACAATGAAGGGATTTTTGCGCCACGTGCTTATAAAGCGTGGATTTTCGAGCGGAGAAATTATGGTGGTGCTTGTAACGTCGGTTATGGACTTCCCTAAAGAGCAAAAGTTTGTAAATGCCTTGCTTTCCCGCCATCCCGAAATCACCACAATCGTGCAAAACGTTAACAACAAATTTACAAGCCTTATTTTAGGTGAAGAAAGCCGAGTGCTTTATGGCAGTGGCTATATCGAAGAAGATTTGTGCGGTTTCCGTTTTAGAATTTCGCCTAAAGCGTTTTACCAAATCAACCCCACACAAACCGAGGTTTTGTATAACAAAGCGCTCGATTTTGCCGAACTTACAGGCGAAGAAAAGGTGCTTGACGCCTACTGCGGAACGGGTACAATTGGTATTATTGCATCTAAAAAAGCGGGTAAGGTTGTCGGTGTTGAACTTAATGCCGATGCCGTTAAAGATGCTAAGGCAAACGCCGAATTGAACGGAGTTACAAACATTGAGTTTTTCCAAGACGATGCAGGCAAATTTATGGTAAAAGCGGCACACAAGGGCGAAAATTACGACGTTGTTATAATGGACCCGCCAAGAGCGGGTGCTAGCCTTGAATTTTTGCGGTGTTTAGTGGAACTTGCACCCGAAAAAGTGGTTTACGTTTCCTGCAATCCCGAAACCTTGGCGCGTGATTTGTCATTCCTAACCCGTAAGGGATACAAGGTTAGAAAAATTCAACCCGTGGATATGTTCCCACACACCGAGCATGTGGAAACGGTATGTCTGCTTACAAAGAGATAAATTTGAATTTTGGTATATAAAAAACCCTTGCAGTTTTCTGCAAGGGTTTTGTGTTTTTATTTTGCGTAGTCAACGGCGCGGCTTTCGCGGATAACGTTAACCTTGATTTGACCGGGGTATTCGAGTTCATTTTCGATACGTTCGGCAATTTGGTGTGACATAAGAATCATCTGGTCTTCTGACACAACTTCGGGTTTAACAATAATACGAATTTCGCGGCCTGCTTGAATTGCAAACGAACCTTCAACACCGTTAAAGGAATTGGCGATTTCCTCCAACTTTTCAAGACGCTTGATATAGTTTTCAATATTTTCACGTCTTGCGCCCGGACGGGCTGCCGAAATAGCGTCTGCTGCTTGAACTATGCAAGCGATAACTGTTTTAGCTTCAACTTCGCCGTGGTGAGCGTGAATAGCGTGAACAACGGTTTCGCTTTCACGGTATTTTTTAGCCACGTCAACACCGAGTTGAATGTGAGTACCTTCTTGTTCGTGGTCAAGCGCCTTACCGATATCGTGAAGCAAGCCTGCACGCTTAGCAAGGGTTACGTCGGCGCCAAGCTCGGCAGCGAGTAAGCCTGAAAGGTGGCATACTTCAAGTGAGTGGTTAAGCACGTTTTGACCGAAGCTTGTGCGGTAACGAAGTTTACCGAGCAACTTAACAAGTTCGGGATGAATATTGGGAACGCCTGCGTCAATAACGGCGCGTTCGCCTGTTTCTTTAATGGTTGTGTTAACTTCCGCAGTAGCCTTTGCAACGGTTTCTTCGATTCTTGCGGGGTGGATACGACCGTCAAGAATGAGCTTTTCGAGTGAAACGCGTGCGATTTCGCGGCGTACGGGGTCAAAGCTTGAAAGGGTGATTGCTTCGGGTGTGTCGTCGATAATAAGGTCAACACCTGTTGCGGTTTCAAGCGCTCTGATGTTTCTACCTTCACGACCGATGATGCGACCCTTCATTTCGTCGTTGGGTAATGCCACAACCGAAACGGTTAAATCAGCCGAATGGTCGGCGGCGCAACGCTGAATAGCATGACCGATAATGTCTTTTGCGATACGGTCGCATTCGTCGTTGGTTTGGTTTTTGTACTCCATAATTTTTACGGCTTTTTGGTGGGTTAGTTCGTCATCCAAAAGCTGTAAAAGGTGGGTTTTTGCCTGTTCCTTTGTAAAGCCTGAGATTTTTTCAAGCAAATCCATCTGGCTTTGTTTTAAACGGTCACATTCTTCGAGTTTAGCGTCAATTTCCTTAGCGCGTACAGCCAATTTTTCTTCTTTTGCTTCAAAATTGTCTATCTTGCGGTCAAGGGTTTCTTCCTTTTGTTGAAGTCTGTGCTCTTGACGTTGAACTTCAGAACGGCGTTCGCGTAGGTCCTTTTCGGTTTCCTGACGCATGGTGTGGATTTCTTCTTTTGCTTCTAATAAAGCTTCTTTTTTCTTTTGTTCAGCTGTTTTCATGGCGTCGTTTAAGATGCGTCTTGCTTCATCTTCGGCTGAGCCGATTGTAGCTTCGGCTGATTTGCGGCGGTAAATAGTACCGGCAATAAAGCCTATAACAGCAAGTACAACTGCAACGGCACCCATAATGATGTATGGTTGCACTAAAATGCACCTCCTATATAGTTAAACACGGATGTTCTCTTGGTACTAAAACACAGACGGGAGCCGTGCGTTTACCTCCCGGAATATAATTTTACTTTGGATTAAATGCAGTCGCCAAACAACACAAAAAACAAAGTTAAACCCAATATAAAAAGATATAATAAGGCATTATTCAATTTATTTTAACATTTAGAAAGTAATATGTCAAGAAAAGGAAATATTTTTATTTTTTAATAATTTTTTAATAATAAATATCTTTATTTTTTAGAATATATATGTTATAATCTATGATGTATATCTATGTGCTGAAAGGAGTGGTATTTTGCTAAAAAAATTATTGGTGATTGCGATTTCATTTGCAATGCTTTTTACCTTGTGCGGATGTGATTTTTTTACTGCCGACACGGCTGAGCTTTTATCCCCACCGTCGCTTTCGGGCGACCTTAAAGATATAGCCGAAGCTATAAGCAAAAGCGCGGGGAATAATTATGAATTTGAATATCCTCAAATGGGCGAATATCATTCGGCCGTAGTTAAAAAGGATATAAACGGCGACGGCAGAAGCGAAGCCTTTGCCTTTTACAGCACCTTTAATGACGACGTTAAAACCATGAGCATAAACGCCGTTTGTAAAAGTGGCGAAGGTTGGCAGTCTTATGGCGAGCAATCTATAGTAGCTTCGGGTGTGCATAGGATTGATTTTTGCGATTTAGACCGCGACGGCGTTAGTGAAATTTTGGTAGGTTGGCAAATTTACGGCACAAGCGAGATGCAGTTGGCGGTTTACAGCTTTAAGGATAACCTTTTAACCCAACGTATGCTCAATAAATATACTCACTTTGTTACCTGCAATCTTAACGGTAATAAAAGTGATGAAATTTTGATTGTTGATATAAACTCTAAGGCTTCGCAAAATACTGCCAGCCTTTATGAGCTTTCGGAAGACGGCGTTATGCAAATCGGCCGTTGTGAGCTTGACGGCAAGGTTCAAAGCATTGAACACCCGATTGTAAGCGAACTTTCTTCGGGCAAGAGTGCGGTTTATATTGATTCGGTTAAGGGTATCGGTGCGATAACCGAAGTGCTGATTTATGAAAAGGGCAAGCTTTTAAATCCGCTTTATGATAACCAAGCTAAAGAAACGGCACTTACCTTGCGTTCTGCAAGCTTTAAGGTTAAAGATTTTAATGACGATGGTATTTTAGAAATACCCGTTCAGCTTAACGTTCCTTCGGTTTCAAAAAGTGCGGTTGCCGAAAAGCTTTATTTGACCAACTGGTGCTCCTTTAACGGTGAAATTTTAACCACACAGGTTACTTCGATGATAAATGTGCTTGACGGTTATTATTATAACCTGCCTGTAAAGTGGGTTGGCAAAATTGCAATTTTGAAGGATACCGATAACCGCATTAGAGAGATTTATTCCTATGATGCTGAAGAAATGACGGTTGGCGAAAGCTTGGTTTATCTAAGGGCAATACCTAAAAAGGATTGGGAAAACGGAATTTATGCTAACCTTAATATGATTGAAGTAGGCACTACCGAAGATTCAATAATTGCCTGCCGAATTTCTAAAAAGGCTAAAGAGTTAGGCTTTACAATTGACGAAATAATAGAGAATTTGGGAATATACACACAGGAGTGATAACTTTGAAACGAATTTTAATAGCCGAAGACGAGGTTGCTATAAGAGAATTTGAAGCCATAAACTTAAAAAGAGTTGGCTACACCGTTGTAGAGGCAGGCTCGGGTGAAGAGGCGCTTGATATTTTTGATAACGACCTTGAAGGCTTTGATATTGCACTTTTAGATATTTCTATGCCCGGTATGGACGGCTTCACGCTTTGTAAAGAGCTTAGAAAAAGAAGTGAAACCATTGGTATAATTATGCTTACTGCCAGAACACAGGAAATGGATAAAATCAGCGGACTTATGCTTGGCGCTGATGATTATATAACAAAGCCGTTTAGCCCGACAGAGCTTTTGGCGCGTGTGGATTCGCTTTACCGCAGGGTTGAAATGTATAAACCAAAGTCAACCGAGCCGGTTTATGACGATATTACATTGGGCGAGTTTACCCTTAACCTTCGCAAACGCACCCTTCTTAAAAATGGCGAAAATATTGAACTTACACAGGTTGAGTTCCAAATGATTGAATACTTTTTCTCAAATCCCGATATTGCGCTTGGCAGAACCGATATTTTAACAAAGGTTTGGGGCAGTAATTACTTCGGCGAAGAGAAAATAGTTGATGTTAATGTTCGCCGCCTTCGTATGAAGATTGAAGACGACCCATCACTTCCAAAGCGTCTTTTAACGGTGTGGGGCATGGGCTATAAATGGAGCACACGATAAATTAAACAAAAATTGTAAAGAAAGGGGAAGTAGCCGTGACGTTAGACATTAAGTTTAAAAGTATTACTTACAAATGGTTTTTTAATATTTTTCTTGTAGTGGCATTGGTAGTTTGTATTGCGGCGATTGCTTTTTCTTCGCTTTACAGTTCGCTTTATAACGAAAAGATAGAAGCCCTTTCGGTTGACTATGCCGATAGCTTTTCGGCACTTTTCAACACCGATGAAGACACCTTTAAGGATACTGCAATTTCACTTGCGGCTGGTTTTCCGTATAAGGATAAAATAGAAGTTCAGGTAATTGATAAAAACGGAACGGTTTTTGTTTCTACCACGGGTTTCCCTGTTAATACGGGGGATATGCCTGATTATATCAAGGCAAAACAATCGGGCGAGCTTGAAGTTTTTAAGGGCAAAAGCGAAACGAAAGAAGCCGTTATGGCAGGCACCACTATCGTTTATGATAAAAACGGCGAAGAGCTTGGTGCTTTCAGGTGGATAACCACAATGACCCGTGCCAACAAGCTTATGGGTTATGTGACCTTTATAATCATTATAATTTGTGCCGTTATTTTAAGCGTTACGGGTATTACGGGTCTTTTCTTTGTTAAGTCAATTGTAAATCCAATACGTGACGTAAGTAATATGGCGCGCACCATTGCAATGGGTAATTTTGATTCAAGAATCGAACTTGAGCGTGACGACGAAATCGGCGAGCTATGTGATGCGATTAACTATATGGCGTCCGAACTCAGTGCGGCCGAAAATATTAAGAACGACTTTATTTCGTCGGTATCGCATGAGCTTCGCACTCCGCTTACCGCCATTCGCGGTTGGGGTGAAACGGCAAAAATGTCGCTCGGGTATGATGAAGATTTAGTAAAGCGCGGCCTTGACGTAGTATTAAGCGAAGCCGACAGACTTTCGGGTCTTGTTGAAGAGTTGCTTGATTTCTCGCGTATGCAAACAGGTAGGCTTTCATTGGTGTCGCAACCGACGAACGTTTCCTTGATTCTTCGCGAATCGGCTGATATGTATGTTGAACTTGCTAAAAAGCAGGAGATTGATTTGGTTTTAAGTCTGCCCGAAAGTGATATTACGGTATGGGGCGACAATAACCGCTTAAAGCAGGTATTTATAAACATTATTGATAACGCGGTTAAATATACCCAAAGCGGCGGTCAGGTGCTTGTAAACCTTACAACCGAAGAGGCGTGTGTGCGTATTTCAGTTGTAGATACGGGTGTTGGTATTCCCGCCGAAGATATTGCCCGTGTTAAAGAAAAGTTTTATAAAGCGAATAAAACAGTGCGCGGTTCGGGTATAGGTCTTGCCGTGGCTGATGAAATTATAAAACAGCACGACGGTCTGTTGTTTATTGAAAGTACCGAAAACGTGGGTACAACCGTTACGGTTGTATTGCCGATTTTGGAAGAAAAGACCGAAGTTGTTGAAGAAACAGAAAATGAGATTTTAGAAAATATTGAAATTATAGAAGAAAAGAGTGAAAACGATGGCGAATAAATATACCTCAATCGGCGGTCAGGCTTTAATTGAAGGCATTATGATGAAAAGCCCCGAGAAAACCGCCCTTTGTGTTCGTTTGCCCGATGGCAGTATAGATACATCTTATATGAACGAAAAGAAATTGGCGCAAAAGTATAAGATTTTTGGTCTTCCGCTTATTCGCGGTGTGGTTGGCTTTGTTGAAGCAATGCTACAGGGCTATAAAGCCCTTATGATTGCGGCTGATAAATCCGGCTTTACTGATTTTGAAGAGGAAGAAAAGGAAAAAGACAAGAAAAAAGAAAGCGCCCTTTTAAACGCCGTTATGGTTGTAGGCTCGGTGTTGGGTGTGGCACTTTCGGTGGTTTTATTTATGTATTTGCCTCGCCTTTTGGTAGAAGGAATTGAATGGCTATTTAAAACCGAAATTACTTCAAAATTACTTCGCTCCGCTATTGAGCAGTTTATAAAACTCAGCGTTTTTGTGGCGTATATGTGGGCGGTTTCCTTTATGAAGGATATAAAACGTGTATTTATGTACCACGGTGCCGAACATAAAACAATCTTCTGCTACGAAGCGGGTTTACCCCTTACGGTAGAAAACGTTAAAAAGCAAAGACGCTTCCACCCACGCTGCGGCACATCATTTATGATTTTAATGATTTTGATAAGCGTTATTTTCTCAACCGTTATTCAAATGATTTTCCCCGGTGTTTATACAATCAAGTGGCTTTGGGTTGTAGCTAAAATTTTAATGATACCCCTTATTTGCGGTGTTGGTTTTGAAGTGCTTAAGATTTGCGGCAAGTATGATAACTTTATAACCCGTATAATCTCGGCTCCGGGTCTTTGGTTACAACGTATTTCCACAAAAGAACCAACCGACGATATGATTGAAATTGCTATTGCGGCGCTCAAGGCTTGTGAACCCGCAGTACCCGACGTGGAGCGTAACGATGACGATATTTGAAGCATATAATCACACTAAACTTAAACTTAAAGCTGCTGGAATAGAAGACAGCGTTTTTGAAGCAAAGGCTATTATAAGGCATATAACAGGCCTTACCAATACCGAAATTTTGACAAAATACACAAACGAGCTTACTGCCTTTCAGGAAAATAATTTAACCGCAATTTTACGCCAACGTGAAATTAGATATCCGCTTCAGTACATATTGGGTGAATGGGCGTTTTACAAATACACCTTTAAGGTGGGCGTTGGGGTGCTGATTCCCCGAAGCGATACCGAAATTTTGGTGGAAGAATGCTGTGAATATTTGAAAGATAAAGAAAATCCAAAGGTTTTGGATTTGTGCGGGGGTAGTGGATGCATCGGCATTTCGATTGCAAAGGATTATCCCGATAGCGCGGTGGTTATGGTGGAAAAATACCCCGAAGCTATAAGATATGCCGAAGAAAACATAAAGCTTAATGATGCATACAACGCGATTGCCACTTTAGGCGATATTTTTGAAGGAACTGCCAATACCGAAAAATATGACCTAATAGTCAGCAATCCACCCTATATTCCGCCGAGCGAAATGAACATAATTTCGCCCGAAACCCATTTTGAGCCTGAAACCGCCCTTTTAGGCGGTGAGGACGGACTCGATTTCTACCGCGCGATAATCGGTAATTATAAGGATTCTCTAAAGTCGGGCGGAATGCTTGCCTTTGAGGTTGGCATAAACGAGGCTGTGGCTTTAAAGTCCGTTTTATCGGACGCAGGTTTTGATAAAATTAGGATAGTAAAGGACTTAAACGGTATTGACCGAGTAGTTTACGCTATAAAAGAATAAAGGAGTAAAAATATGGCTTCCAAAAGTACACAAACTAAAACAGCAGTAAAGATTACTGAAAATGAAGAAAAGCAAAGAGCTTTAAAAACAGCAATTGACCATATTGAAAAGCAGTTTGGTAAGGGCGCGGTTATGCGCCTTGGCGAAAATGCTGCGATGAACGTTGAACACATTAAAACAGGCTCGTTAACACTTGACGTAGCGCTTGGTATCGGCGGTATTCCTAAGGGAAGAATCGTTGAAATTTACGGTCCCGAATCTTCGGGTAAAACCACCGTTGCACTTCACTGTGTTGCCGAAGCGCAAAAGGCGGGCGGCACTGCCGCATTTATCGACGTTGAACACGCTTTAGACCCCGTTTATGCTGCGGCTTTAGGCGTTGATATTGACTCACTTTTGGTTTCTCAACCCGATTCGGGCGAACAAGCTTTAGAAATTGCCGAAAGTCTTGTGCGTTCTGGTGCTATTGATATTATTGTTATCGACTCCGTTGCGGCACTTGTTCCAAGACAGGAGATTGAGGGCGATAT
>JAZRBQ010000026.1:0-2504 GCA_045635145.1 Acutalibacteraceae bacterium
TTCTTGTTTTTCATTGTGTTGTAGTTGCGTTGCTTGCATTCTGTGCAAGCGAGTGTGATTTTAACTCTCATAACGGCACCTCCCGCTTTACGGAAATATTTTTTTGCTTTTACTTTTCGTAAAAGTATTAGCCTCCCTCTGTTAAGGGCAAAAACCGCATCACAACACCACATTTTGCGGTGCCGCGAAAAGCACACTGCGATATCTTGCGCCTTAGGCAAAATGGTTCTTATTGCAAAAAAAAAGAACCCTCTAAGAGGTATAGTCATTATAGCACACCGTCGTCAAAAGGTCAAGCATTTTTTGCCTTAAAATAGCGGTTTTTAGCAAATTTTTATTGCTAAAACAAAACAGTTGTGTTAATATATCTTAGTTGAATAATTTAAAGGAGAATTTTTGTGAGCGAATTACGAAACGAAATCGCCAGAAGACGCACATTTGCGATTATTTCCCACCCTGACGCAGGTAAAACCACATTGACCGAAAAGTTCTTGCTTTACGGCGGCGCAATTCAGACCGCAGGCTCGGTAAAAGGCAAAGCCACCGCCAAACACGCGGTAAGTGACTGGATGGAGCTTGAAAAGCAGCGTGGTATTTCTATCACTTCGTCGGTTATGCAGTTTGAATACAACGGATACTGCATAAATATTCTTGACACCCCTGGTCACCAGGACTTCTCGGAAGACACCTACCGTACACTTATGGCGGCTGACAGCGTTGTAATGGTTATCGACGCGGCAAAGGGTATTGAAGCACAAACCCGTAAGCTATTTAAGGTTTGCGCTATGCGCCATATCCCGATTTTTACTTTTATAAATAAGCTAGACCGTGAAGCGCGTGACCCGTTTGAGCTTTTGGACGAATTAGAAAAGGAATTCGGCATTGGTACCTACCCTGTAAACTGGCCGATTGGTTGTGGCGTTAGCTTTAAGGGCGTTTTCGACCGTGACAAGCGTGAAATTTTGTCCTTCAGCGAGCGTCACCGCGGTCAAGACAAAATTAAACCCACACCTTGCGATATTACCGACATCGAAAAGATGGATGAGCTTGTTGGACCTTACCAAAGAGCTGAGCTTGTTGACCAGATTGAACTTTTGGACGGTGCGAGCTTTGAATTCGATTTAGAAAAGGTACAGAAGGGCGAATTAACCCCCGTTTTCTTCGGTTCGGCACTTACCAACTTTGGTGTTGAGCCTTTCCTCGAAAACTTCCTTAAAATGACAACTTCACCCTTGCCCCGTATGTCAGGCGACACCGAAGTTTCACCCTTTAGCGAAGAATTTTCGGCTTTTGCCTTTAAAATTCAGGCTAATATGAATAAAAACCACCGCGATAGAATTACCTTCTTCCGTATTTGCTCTGGTAAGTTTGAGCGTGGCGCCGACTACTTCCACGTTCAACAAGGTAAGAACGTCCGTCTTTCACAGCCTCAGCAAATGATGGCGGAAGAACGCCAAATCATAAACGAAGCCTATGCGGGCGATATTATCGGCGTTTTCGACCCCGGTATTTACTCAATCGGCGACACCGTTTGCTCACCCAAAATGAAGGTGCAATTTGAGGGTATTCCCACCTTTGCGCCCGAACATTTTACAATGATTGAGCAAAAAGACTCTCTCAAGCGTAAACAGTTTGTAAAAGGCGTTGAACAGATTGCCCAAGAAGGTGCAATTCAGATTTTCCACGAGCCCAACACAGGTATGGAACGTGTAATCGTTGGCGTTGTTGGTGTGCTTCAGTTTGAAGTGCTTGAATACCGCCTTAAAAACGAATACGGCGTGGACGTTATCCGCAACGACCTACCCTATTCCTATATCCGCTGGGTTAAGAATAAGGATATTGATATTAAGAGATTAAATCTTACATCCGATACTAAATGGGTGCAAGACTTCAAGGGTAATAATATCTTGATTTTCACAAGTGAATGGAATATTAACTGGGCACTCGATAAAAACGAAGGCTTAATTTTAGAAGATTTTAATAAGTAATACTCTCCACCATCCGCCGTGGCGGATGGTGTTTTTTATTGGCATATTGTAGGGGTCGATGCCCACATCGACCCGTTTAATTTGCACAAACCTTTCGGGAGGATGTATCTATGAAAATTGTTCGTAGGGGAAGGGTTTCCCTTCCCGAGAAATCAGCATAAAATTAAGCGGGAGGCGAAACGCCTCCCCTACAATATATCCATATAGATTCATAAAACATTTATATCCGTGCCGAAGGCACACCAAAATTATTCATTATTCACTTTTCACTATTCACTAAAAAATCCCGCTTTCGAGCGGGATTTTTTAATAGAGTCGGTCTGTAAGCCGAGTTCTGTCGTGGACGGTTATCTATCTCGACGGGGGATTGCTCCCACCGCTCAAGCCGCTTTTCGTGGCACATCGGGCAAATGTATAGCCACACTTAGCGTTGCTCCAAATAGGGTTTACAGGGTTTCGACGTTCCCGTGAAACCGGTGAGCTCTTACCTCGCCTTTCCACCCTTACCGTGTAAAA
>JAZRBQ010000027.1:0-9221 GCA_045635145.1 Acutalibacteraceae bacterium
TGAACTTTTTGATATTTTTCTTAAGCTCGTCTTCGGTAGCATCAGAAGCGTGATTGTATTCCAAAATATCGGCGATTATAAAATCGTTATAAAGTTTTGATTTAACGGTTTTTGCAGAGATTTCTTCAGCACCGTCTTTACCGTAAAGATTTTCGAAATAAAGGGTGGAGTAGTATTCGTCGTTCATATAGTCTGTAAAGGTTGCAAGTGAAACGCCGTTGGGTTCAAAAACATCAGCGTAGCCGTATGAAGACCAATACATTGATGCGTAGTATTCGTTAACTGCCTTATCTTCGTCGCTAAGTTTAATATTGTTTTTGTCGCAAAGGGTTTTGTAATTAGCAACCTGCTTTAATTTGTCGATTGCGGTGTCTTTAACCCATTGTTCAAATTTTTTGCCGTCAATTGTTTGTTTAGAATAGTTAATGTCGGCATAAGATTCATCTTCAGAAAGGTTGTCAATTACTTCTTGTTGACCTTCTAAATATGCATTAACAAAAGCACACATATAGTAAGCTGATGTGAATTCGTAACCGTTGATTGTAACTGCGATTTCATCCTTTGGGTGACAGGCTGTAAGTGAAAAG
The DNA here is from genome assembly GCA_045635145.1 of Acutalibacteraceae bacterium. Classification (GTDB taxonomy): domain Bacteria; phylum Bacillota; class Clostridia; order Oscillospirales; family Acutalibacteraceae; genus UBA737. The sequence continues at coordinate 588 of JAZRBQ010000027.1, forward strand.
GCCATAATGCACACAAGTAAAACAGCAGTAATTTTTTTAATAAGTTTCATTTCAAGTCCTCCGAGTGTTTTACATTAGTATATTAATTATATAACAAAACTCTTATAATGTCTAGAAAAATTTGTTATAAAGCCGAATCTAATTCCTTAATAAAATCCGAAATCTTCTGATTTTTCAAAAGTTTTATTACGTAAACGGGTTTTTCGGTTGCGTTAAGGGAAAATCTTTGGCCAAAATGGGAAGAAAGTTTTGCCATTGCTTCGGGTAATATTGAGGTAATATTAAGAATTATATTGTTGCCTTTTGAGGTAATTTCGTTAATATTGGCAGCGAGTGCCTTGCTGCGAAGAAGCGCTATATCGATAAGTCCCGTAACGGCTTTTGGTGGGTCGCCAAAGCGGTCGCAAAGCTCGTCCAAAACGTCGGATGCGTCGTCGTCGGTTCTGATAGCGGCAATGCGCTTGTAAATGCCGAGTCGGGCGGGGAGTGATGTAATATAACTTTCGGGAATATGCGCCGAAACGTTAAGGTCAACCGTACAGGGTAATTCTTCGGGTACTTCAATACCGTTTTCCTCGTTTACGGCTTGAGATAAGAGCTTAAGGTACATATCATAGCCGACCGATTCCATATTACCGTGTTGTTCACCGCCTAAAATACTACCTGCGCCCCTTATTTCAAGGTCGCGCATTGCAATTTTAAAGCCAGAGCCGAATTCGGTAAATTCTCTTATCGCTTCAAGTCTTTTTGAAGCCACGTCGGATAATTGCTTGTTTTGGGTAAAGCAAAAATAAGCGTAAGCACGGCGGGGAGAACGGCCAACACGACCGCGAAGCTGATGCAACTGTGAAAGCCCCATTTTATCGGCTTCTTCAATTATAAGTGTGTTGGCGTTGGGTACGTCAACACCTGTTTCAATAATGGTTGTACAAACAAGTACGTCGATTTCGTGTTCTAAAAGCTGTTGCCAAACACGAGATAGTTCCTGCTCTGTCATTTTGCCGTGGGCAACGCCGAAATTAACGTCGGGTAGTTTTTGTTTTAGCTTTAAGGCACAGCGGTCGATGGTATCAACACGGTTGTGCAAATAATAAACCTGACCGCCGCGACGGATTTCTTTGTTTATTGCATCGGTAATAAGACCTAAATTGTATTCAAGCACGTAAGATTGAACAGGGTGGCGGTCACCCGGTGCTTCATCGAGTGAAGACATATCACGAAGACCGCTCATCGCCATATTTAAGGTACGAGGAATAGGGGTTGCCGAAAGGGTAAGTATATCTACGTGCGGGTATTCTTCCTTTAGTTTTTCCTTTTGGGCAACGCCAAAACGCTGTTCTTCGTCGATAATTACAAGACCCAAATCTTTGAATTTTACATCGTTGGATATAAGGCGGTGAGTACCTACAACCATATCAACTCTACCACATTTAAGGTCGGCAATAATTTTTTGTTGTTGTTTTGGGGTAACAAAGCGGTTTAAAAGTTTAACCGTTACGGGCATTTCACCAAAACGGCGCAAAATGGTGTTGTAATGTTGCATTGCCAGAATAGTGGTAGGCACTAAAAGGGCGCATTGTTTGCCTTCGCTTATACATTTAAATGCGGCGCGAAGTGCTACTTCGGTTTTGCCGAAACCAACGTCACCGCACAAAAGACGGTCCATCGGTACTTCGCGCTCCATATCGCCCTTAATTTCGTTAATGCAACGGATTTGGTCATCGGTTTCGTCGTATTCAAATCTGCGTTCAAAATCGTTTTGAAGGTCGGTATCGGGCGAGAAGGCATAACCTTTTATTGCCATACGTTTTGCATATAAGGCGGTTAACTGTTTTGCCATATCGCGTACAGCGGCTTTAACACGTTTACGTGTTTTTTGCCATTCGCTACCGCCCAAACGGTTGATTTTAATACCGCCGTCATTTGCTGAGCCAATGTATTTTGAAACCAAATCAAGTTGGGTAACAGGCACGTACAAAACGTCACTTTTAGCGTATTTTATTTTGATGTAATCCTTTGTAACCTTGTCGTTAGTAATGCGGTTGATACCGTCAAAAATACCAATACCGTGTATTTCGTGAACAACGTAATCGCCAAGCTTTAATTGGTCTAAGGAGCCGATTTCCGCACCCTTCTTAGCATAGTGCTTTTTGCGTTTGCGTTCGCCTGCAATATAGCGGTGGGTGACGAGTATAAAATGACTGCTAGGTATTTCAAAACCGCTTGAAAGACCGCCTGTGGTGACGGTTACAAGACCCTTTTCTGCCGAAGGCTCAAGGGTGTAAAGGGCATTAACCCCTTTTTCCTGCAAGGCTGAAGTAAGGGTTTTTGCGGCGCGGATTTCACCCGCTAAAATAACGGCGCTACCACCCGATTTTACGGCATAGTTTATATCGTCTAAAAGAACGTTAATATCGCCGCTCCAAGCGGTAGAGCGTTTGTAATTAAAGTTTATAATGTCTTTGATTTTAATTTCATAAGAAGAGCGGGGGAAGTTTTCAAAAATCAAGGCATTTTCACAATATTTAAAAAATTCGGCTTTATCGAGCCATAATTTAGCGGTGGCAAAGGACAAAAAGCCTTCTTCTAAAAAGTTTTCGCAGTCGGCGGCGGTTTGGGTTTCAATACTTCCGAAACGCTCTTTCATATTACCGCTGTCGGCTAAAATCACAAGACAATCCTTTAAGTATTCAAAAACCGTATTGTTTTCGGGGTAGATAAGGGGTAAATAACGGTCGGGATTAATTGAAACACCGCTTTCAAGGGCGGAAATATCATAGCCGAGCCTTTTGCGCTGATTATCAGTCAGTTTTTTAGAACCGCTTAATTTTTCAAGTTTCTCCAAAAGGTCGGCATTATTATATAAAACTTCACACGCGGGGGTAATTTCAATCGAATCAATACTGTCGCCACGACGTTGTGTTTCGGTATCAAAGGGTGCGATAGTGTCAATTTCGTCGCCCCAAAATTCGAAACGATAGGGGGTGGCGCTTGTGGTGGGGTAAATATCCACAATACCGCCACGGTGGGAGAATGTGCCGACACCGTCGCAAATTTCTTGTCTTGCGTAACCACTCGATAAAAGGCGAGAGATTAAATCGTCAATTGTAATTGTTTCACCGCTGCAAAGACTAAAGCAGGAAGCCTTTAAAACGTCGGGCGAAATGGTGTACTGCAAAGCTGAATCAAGCGACAAAGTAAGCACGGCAAAATCCCCGCCTAAAAGTTTAGACAGGGTGTCGGTACGTTTGTGTTCGTATTCTTTTGAGTAGCCTTTAATATCGCCGATGCAGTAATCACGTGACGGTAAATTAAGTGCATTTACTTTTAGGGAGCATAGGTCATTTGTTATTTCCAAAGCGGAACTTTCGTCGGGGGTTATAACCGCGATTTTACGGTTTGTGTCGGCGAGTAGTGCCGAAATCACCGCCGATTTATGCACCGATGAAAGACCTGTGCAGGCTACGGGGTAGCGACCTTTTTTTATACAGGTTAAAAGTGATAAATAGTCGCTGTCTTGATTTAAAACTGAATTTAAAAATTCCATAATTAACTACTGTATTTGTTCATTGCCGAATCAATACTGCGGACAATAATTTCGGTAATAGCGCCAACTGATTTTTCGAGCGCCTTGTTTAAATCGTCGTTTGTTTCTTTTGGGAATTTGGATAAAACCCAGTCGGCAAGGTTGTACTGTGGGTGTGGCTTTTTGCCGACACCGATTTTAATTCGCGCAATATCGGTACTGCCGAAAAGTTCAATAATATCACGCATACCTTTTTGACCGCCGTCACTGCCCTTGCGGCGAATACGCACCTGACCAATATCAAGGTTAATATCGTCGCACACGACAATAATACGCTCAAGCGGTATTTTGTAAAATTTTGCAATTTGCAAAACGGCACTACCCGAATTATTCATATAGGTTTGTGGCTTTACAACAAGCACACGGTTTGAGCCGATTTTACACTCACCGAAAACCGCCTGCATTTTGGATTTATTAAAATCGCCGCCTTTGTCCTTCATAAAAAGGTCAACCGACATAAACCCAACGTTGTGGCGTGTGTTTTCGTATTGAAGCCCTGGGTTGCCTAGACCTATGACCATCCAGTCGTAAGTGGATTTTTTTTGAAATATCATTTTATCACCAAAAATATTTTAACACATAATATATTCTTTTTCAAGGAAAAACACTTGACACATATATAAATTAAGTGTAAAATAATCTTGTTAAAGCAAAAATTACGGACAGTAGCGTAAAACAGTTGTTTTAAGAGAGGCGGAGGTAGCTGAAAATCCGCTAAACAACCTTTGCGTGAGACCACCGTATAGTGCCGTGGGTAGCAACACGGACGTATGCCTGCGTTAAAGGTTTTAAGCGCCGACCTTGTCGGAATTTGGGTGGAACCGCGGAGAAATTATGCTTCGTCCCTTGTGGGACGAGGCTTTTTTATTTTTTTAGGAGGATTTTTATGATTAAGATTACCTTAAAGGGTGACGTTGTAAAGGAATATGATGCCGGTATTACCGCATACGAGGTTGCCAAGGATATTAGCATGGGTCTTGCTAAGGCGGCTTGCGCTGTTAGAATTAATGGTGAAAACGCTGATTTGCGTACTGCTTTGACCGAAGACTGTAATTTAGAAATTTTAACCTTTGATGATGAATACGGTAGATGGGCTTTCCGTCACACCGCTTCCCACATTTTAGCACAAGCGGTTAAAAGACTTTACCCCGGTGTAAAATTGGCTATCGGTCCTGCTGTGGATGACGGCTTCTATTACGATTTTGATATTGAAAACAAGTTCACTCCTGACGACCTTTTAAAAATCGAAGCTGAAATGAAGAAGATTGTTAAGGAAGACATTAAATTAGAGCGCTTTGTTTTACCTCAGGCAGAGGCTGTTGCAAAATTCCAAGCAGAAGATGAGCCTTACAAGGTAGAACTTGCCGAAGGTATCCCCGAAGGCGAAGAAGTAAGCTTTTATTCACAAGGCGACTTTACTGACCTTTGCGCAGGCGCGCACCTTATGAGCACAGGTCTTGTAAAGGCATTTAAGTTGACATCAGCCACCGGTGCTTACTGGCGTGGCGACTCTTCAAAGAAGATGCTTTGCCGTGTTTACGGTACTGCATTCCCCAAGGCTTCAATGCTTGAAGAACACCTTACAATGCTTGAAGAAGCAAAGAAACGTGACCATAATAAGTTGGGTAGAGAGCTGGAAATTTTTACAACAGTTGACGTTATCGGTCAAGGACTTCCCATTATGTTACCCAAGGGCACTAAAATTCTTCAAATTTTACAACGTTTTGTTGAAGATGAAGAAGAAAGAAGGGGTTGGCTCCGCACTAAAACTCCGCTAATGGCTAAGAGCGACCTTTACAAAATTTCGGGTCACTGGGATCATTACCGCGACGGTATGTTCGTTTTAGGTGATCCTGAAGACGAAAGCCGCGAATGCTTTGCCCTTCGCCCAATGACCTGCCCATTCCAATACCAAGCATACTTGAATCGCGCCCGTAGTTATCGTGATTTACCGCTTCGTTATGGCGAAACTTCAACCCTTTTCCGTAATGAAGAATCGGGCGAAATGCACGGTCTTATCCGTGTAAGACAGTTCACAATTTCTGAAGGTCACCTTATTTGTACTCCCGAACAGTTGGAAGATGAATTTAAAGGTAGCTTAGAACTTGCAATTTATATGCTTAAAACCTTAGGCCTTTATGAAGACGTTTCTTACCGTTTCTCACAATGGGATCCGAATGAAAAGGAAAAGTATATCGGCACCGAAGAACAATGGAACGAAGCACAGGATATGATGGCTAAAATTCTTGACCACCTTAAAATACCGTATAAGGTTGGCGTTGGCGAAGCCGCATTCTATGGTCCGAAGCTTGACATTCAAATCAAGAACGTTTACGGCAAGGAAGATACCCTTATCACAATTCAAATTGACCAAATGTTAGCCGAAAAATTTGGTATGGAATACGTTGACCGCGACGGCCAAAAGAAGAATCCTTATATTATTCACAGAACCTCTATCGGTTGCTATGAACGCACGTTGGCACTCCTTATTGAAAAATATGCAGGTGCATTCCCGATGTGGTTAGCACCTACACAGGTTAAGATTTTGCCAATTGCTGACAGACATTTCGATTACGCTTACGACGTTAAGAAGCAGTTGGAAGCCAAAGGTATGCGCGTTGAACTTGATGACCGCAACGAAAAAATCGGTTACAAGATTCGTGAAGCTCGTTTACAAAAAGTACCGTATATGCTCGTTATCGGTGACAGCGAAGTTGAAAGCGGCGCAGTTGCTGTGCGTATGCGTGGCGAAAACGGCGATTTGGGTGCAATGCCCACAGCCGACTTTATTGCTCGTGCAGTAGAAGAAATTGAAACAAAGGTTATAAAATAAAAGATAGAAAATCACCCAAGCTACCAGTCGGTAACTTGGGTGGTATTTTTTATTTATCGTCCTTATAAGGAATGTATTTTACCTTGCGCTTCTTTTTGCCTAGGTTTAAGAAAATGCACCAAAGAATGAATATTGCGATTACTATGCCGATTGCGGCATAAACAAGCTTCATATATTTGCTTGAAAAGAAGGATTTAACACCGTCTAAGATTGAAAGTATGCGGCTTTTTTCAACGTCGTCACCCGCAACCAAATCAACCTTGCCGATAAGCTTTTCGGCGTAGTAAACTTCGGCTTCGCCTAAAACGTCACCCTTTTTAACAGGCGCTTCTACCGAATCGGCTTTAAGATTGGTTTTAACCACGATGGTCGAATCGTCGGCTGCATTTGGTAAAATTGTTACAAAAGGTTTTTTGAAGTAAAGGGGGACGAAGTCGGTATCCATTGAAAGAGTGACGGGGATTTCACAAACAGGTTCGGTAGAGTTAGCAACCTCTTTACGAGAGAAGTTGTTGAATGCCCAGCGGTAAAGCTCTTTAGATTCATAAAAGTCATAACGCTTGTAAGAACTGTTGGTGCAACCAAAGAGTATGCACATATAATTATATCCGTTATATGAAGCGGTGCTTACAAGGCAACGACCTGCTTTATCGGTATAGCCTGTTTTAACGCCGCTTGCATATTGATAATAATAATTTGTGTTTTTATCTAACAAAAAGTTGGTGGTTGAAAGGGTGCGAACGGTACCTTTTGTGGTAGTGAAGCGATAACGCGATGAAGATGTTACAGTGTTAAAAAGTTCATATTGCATCGCGTATTTGGTTAGTGTATAGGTGTCGCGCACGGTGGTGTAGGTTTCCTCTTCATGAAGACCTACAGGGTTTGAATAATGTGTGCCGCTAAGTCCTAATTCCTGCGCCTTGGCGTTCATCATACTAACAAAGTTTTCATAACTGCCACCAAAAATTTCGGCTGCTAAATAGGTACAGTCACCGTAAGATGATAAAAGCACGGTATAAAGAAGGTCGAGCTGTGTAATTTCTTCGCCAAGCTCTAAAAGTGAAACCGAAAGGCCTGTCCCCAAAACAACGTCAAGGCAAGCTTTATTGATTTTCACCTTAGCGTCGGGGTCGAACTTATCGCTTTCAAGCATAAGCACGGCAGTCATAATTTTAGTAATAGATGCGGGGTAAACCTTTTGGTCAATATTATTTTCATACAAAATTTCTTCAGTATCAAGCGATATTAGCATACCCGCTTTTGCGGTCATATCAAAGCCTGTTACTTCATAAGCTGAGGCGTTTATTGGTGTTAAAATATATAAAACTGTAAAAAAACATACAAAAATAATGGAAAAAAGCTTTTTTAGCATAGAAATCTCTCCAATGATGTGCTATAATGTTTTCATTATAACATAAATATTATTTTTTTAAAGTGTTTTTTTATAAAAGAGGTGAAAATATTTGGTTTACGTAACGGGGGATACCCACGGTGAGATTGAACGCCTTTATGATAAAAATTTTAGAAAGCTTAAAAGCGGCGACGTGCTTATAATTTGCGGCGACTTTGGTTATATTTTTGACGGTGGCAAGCAAGAAAGGGAAGTTATTGACTACCTTTCGAACAGACGCTTTGTAACGGCCTTTATTGATGGCACACACGATAATTTAGAGCGTATAAACAGTGCCCGCGTGACCTATTGGCACGGTGGTATGGTACATAGAATTAAGGGTAATTTGATTCACCTTATGCGCGGACAAATTTTCAATATAGAAGGCAATACTTTCTTTACATTTGGCGGTGGCGAAAGCTTGGATAAGGATATTCGCCGTGAGCAAGGCACTTGGTGGAGCGATGAAGAACCGACTGCATTTGAAATGGCTGAGGGCGCAAGGGCGCTTGACAGTATTGGTTGCAAGGTTGATTATATGATAACCCACGAACCGCCCTCACTTGTGAAAAGCGCAATGCTTTTGCGCAAGGGGGATATGGACCGCGTTAATAAGCTTAACGGTTATTTTGAAGAAATCGGCCGTTCGGTTGAGTTTAGGCATTGGTATTTTGGCTCTTTGCACGAAGACCGAGTAATAACCCCACACCACACCTGCCTTTTTAGAAAAGCGGTGGCTATTCCGCCAAAAGCGGACGAATAATGACACCACTTGACAAGTATGTTATAATATAAGTGTATTAAATACTTTTGGAGGTAATTTAT
>JAZRBQ010000028.1:0-3059 GCA_045635145.1 Acutalibacteraceae bacterium
AAGGCGACCCCTACGTCGACAACCACCACACAGTTGAAGACGTTGGCATTGTGCTAGGCTCGGCTTTTGCCAAAGCTCTTGGCGACAAAAAAGGTATTGAACGCTACGGCGACACTACAATTCCTATGGATGAAGCCTTGATTTTATCCGCAGTTGATATTTCGGGTCGCGCATTCTTCGGGTACGAGCTTTCTATCCCAACACAGCGCGTGGGCGATTTTGATACCGAGCTTGTAGAAGAATTTTGGTTCTCTTTCGTTCGTAATTTAAACTGTGCTTTGCACATTGTACAGTTTGCGGGTAAAAATTCACACCATATTATTGAGGGTGCATTCAAATCTATCGCCCGTTCACTTAAAAAGGCAGTAACCATAAACCCCGAATTTGCTAATGAAATTCCATCAACTAAGGGAGTACTTTAATGATTGCAATTATTGATTACGGCGTGGGCAATCTTTTTTCGCTTGAAAGTTCATTCAAAGCTATAGGCGAAGATGTTATTGTAACAGCCGACAAAGCCGAAATTGAAAAGGCTGATAAAATTTTATTGCCGGGTGTAGGCGCATTCAGGGATGCCGCAAATAAGCTTCGCACCAGCGGTCTTGATAAGGTGATAAAAGCCGAAGTTTTAAAGGGCAAACCACTTTTGGGCATTTGCCTTGGTATGCAGCTTTTATTTGGAAAAAGCTACGAATACGGTGTGCACGAAGGTTTAGGGCTTATTAAAGGCTCGGTCAAACCGATTGCCGACGCAATCACAACCGACCTTAAAATCCCGCACATTGGCTGGAACGAACTTTTATTCACAAAACCATCCCCGATTTTTGCCACCTTACCCGCAAATCCTTTTGTTTACTTTGTTCACTCTTTTTATGCTACCGACTGTAACGATTCAGTTATTGCCAACACCGAATACGGCGCGCCCTTAACCGCCGCAGTACAGTACAAAAACGTCTTTGGCTGCCAATTCCACCCCGAAAAAAGCGGTGAAATCGGCCTTAAAATCTTAAAGGCATTTGCCGATTTAAAGGAGGAAGATATATGCTAATTTACCCCGCTATCGACCTATTTGACGGCAAGGCTGTTCGTCTTTTTAAAGGCGACTATAATCAAATGACCGTTTATAGCGAAAACCCACCTGAAATCGCACTTGATTTTAAAAATAGTGGTGCTACCCATATTCATATTGTTGACCTTGAGGGTGCAAAGGAAGGCACAACCCCCAACCTTGAAACCGTGCTTAAAATAAAGCAAGTAACAGGTCTTTTTTGTGAAATCGGCGGTGGTATTCGCAATATGGAAACTATCGACCGCTATCTTCAAAACGGTATCGACCGTGTAATTTTGGGGACAGCCGCCGTCACTGAAGAAGGCTTTGTAGAAAAAGCTGTAGCAAAATACGGTGACAAAATCGCAGTTGGTATTGATATTAAAGACGGTTTTGTGGCTATTAAGGGCTGGACCGAAAAATCCGAAATTACCGCCTTTGATTTTTGCCAAAAGATGCAGGATATCGGCGTTAAAACCCTTATTTGTACCGATATTTCCAAAGACGGCGCAATGAAAGGCACCAATCACGAGCTCTACACCGAACTTATGCAAAAATTCGATATTGATATTATCGGCTCGGGCGGTGTATCTTCTATTGATGACATCGACCGCTTAGCAAAACAAAATATGTACGGCGCAATTATCGGCAAGGCGTATTACATTGGCGCCATCGATTTGAAAGAAGCAATCGAGGTGGCAAAATGATTACAAAAAGAATTATTCCCTGCCTTGACGTGCGTGACGGTAGAGTTGTAAAAGGGGTAAATTTCGAAGGTTTACGCGACGTATCTTCACCAGTAGCCTTAGCCGAATATTATTCAAGCTGCGGCGCTGATGAATTGGTTTTTTACGATATTACCGCATCAAGCGACGGTAGAAAATTGTTTACCGATATTTTGACCGAAACTGCAAGTAAAGTATTTATTCCGCTTACTGTTGGCGGTGGTATAAACACAGTTGCCGATTTTGACCGCGTACTCAAATGCGGTGCCGACAAGGTAAGCGTAAATTCGGGCGCTATTAAAAATCCCGACCTTATTGGTGAAGCTGCAAAGCTTTACGGCGACCAATGCGTTGTTTTATCGGTTGATATTAAGCGTGTTGACGGCGTTTTCCGCGTGTTTGCCAAAGGTGGACGCGAAAACACAGGTATTGAAGCGATTGAATGGATTAAACGCTGTGTTGGTAACGGTGCAGGCGAAGTTGTTGTCAATTCTATCGACACCGACGGTGTTAAAAATGGCTTCGATTTAGAAATGCTTAAATCAGTTTGTGATGCCGTATCAGTACCGGTAATTGCATCGGGCGGTGCGGGTAAAATCGATGATTTTATAACACTTTTTAAAACTTTACCAAAGGTTGATGCTGGTCTTGCAGCTTCAATTTTCCACTTTGGCGAGGTTAAAATATCCGACCTTAAAGACGAAATGTTCAAAAACGACATTATAGTTAGGAGATAAACTATGTTTGATATTAAATCACTTAAATTTGATAAAGACGGCCTTATTCCCGCAATCGTGGTAGATTCGGTAAGCAAAAAGGTTTTAACATTGGCTTATATGAATGAAGAAAGCCTTAAAATTTCAATGGAAAAGGGACTCACTTGTTTTTGGAGCCGTTCCCGTCAGGAATTATGGCTCAAGGGCGAAACCAGCGGCAACTATCAACACATTGTATCTATCACAGCCGACTGTGATAACGACGCGCTTGTTGTAGTCGTTGAACCCGACGGTCCCGCTTGCCACAAGGGTAGTTTTTCTTGCTTTACAAACCCTGTTTTTGAAAGTGAAGAATTACACGAATTCTCTTATGAAGGTCTTTTTGAACTTATCCGTGGTAGAAAAACTGATAAAAAAGAAGGTTCATACACCACCTATTTATTCGACAAGGGTATTGATAAAATACTCAAAAAGGTTGGCGAGGAAAGCACAGAGGTCATCATTGCGGGCAAGGCAAATGATAAGGCAGAAACCATATATGAGATCGCAGACCTTATGTACCACGTTATG
>JAZRBQ010000029.1:0-5667 GCA_045635145.1 Acutalibacteraceae bacterium
CCTTCAAAAAGGAGAAAATTTATTGACACGGCAATAGGTCAAATTTACCCGACTTATATTAAAATTTTAAAAGATTATACGAGAGCGGTTGTTCAGCGCAATCAAATTATTAAAGATTATAAGTATGATTCAACCCTTTCGGTGCTTTTAGATGTTTTTGAGGCGGAAATTGCCGAAAACGGTGTTAAGATTATTAATCTTAGAAAAAGATATTTAAATGCTTTGGATGAATTTTTACCGAATTTATACGACGGCATATCTAAAGGTAAAGAAATATTGGAAACTAAATATATTTCCAACATTTCTGATAATTTGCTTCAAGAGCTTAAAAATTCCCGCAAGGAAGATATGTATTCGGGTGTGACTTCTTGCGGTCCCCACCGTGACGATATTGAATTTAAGATTAACGGTATTTCGGCTCGAAGTTTTGGTTCGCAAGGTCAAAAGCGAAGTGTTGCTTTGGCGGTAAAATTAGCCGAAGCCGAAGTTATTCGCAATAAAACAGGTGAATGCCCCGTGATTTTACTTGACGACGTTATGAGCGAGCTTGACAAAACAAGGCAAAACTTTGTTCTTAATCATATAGAAGGTATGCAATCATTTTTAACCTGCTGTGATGAAAGCAACATTGAAAATCTTAAAAGCGGTAAAAAATTTATTATAAGAAACGGCGGTATTGTGTAATGTATATCCACCTAGGCGGCGACTTTGTTGTAGCCGAAGATGATATTATAGGCATTTTTGATTTAGAAAATACCACAGTTTCAAAGCATACACGCGCATTTTTAAATAAAAGTGAAAAGCGAAAAGAAGTTATATATACCTCTTTTGAATTGCCAAAATCCTTTGTGGTAACTTCTAAAAAGGATAAAAATAAGGTTTATATTTCTCAAATTTCACCTACTACACTAAACAAGCGTTTAGGGATAAATGTAAAATAATTTCCATTTGAAAGGAAAAGAATATGAATAACGAAATTACAACTGCTGTAAATGAAAGTTATGTCGAAAATTCCATACAGGTTTTAGAAGGGCTTGAAGCGGTAAGAAAGCGCCCCGGTATGTATATCGGTTCTACGGGAGAGCGCGGTTTACACCACTTGGTGTATGAAATTGTGGATAACTCTATTGACGAAGCTTTGGCAGGTTATTGTGATAAGATTACTGTTGAACTTTTGGACGACGGTATTATTAGAGTTACCGATAACGGCCGTGGTATTCCTGTTGGTATTAACCCGCAAAAGGGAATTCCTACCGTTACGGTAGTATTTACAATTCTTCACGCGGGCGGTAAATTCGGCGGCAGCGGTTATAAAGTATCGGGCGGTTTGCACGGTGTTGGTGCTTCGGTTGTTAATGCGCTGTCAAGCTGGCTTGAAGTTGAAGTTTGCAACGGCGAACAAATATTTAAGCAAAGATATGAACAGGGTAATATTGTATCTGACCTCCAAGTTATCGGAAAAACCGATAAAACAGGTACTACGGTTACTTTTAAGCCTGACCCAAGTATCTTTACTGATACCACAAGATACGATTTTGACACCCTTTTACAGCGTCTTCGTGAGCAGGCATTCTTAAACGCAGGTATCCGTGTTGTTTTAACCGATAGAAGAACCGATGCTGACGTTCCTGATAGAGAAGAAGATTTACACTTTGAAGGCGGTATTAAGTCTTACGTTGAATATTTGCTTGAAAAGAGCAAAAAAGACCGCCTTAATAATGACGTTATCTATTTAAGCGGTACTTCGGGCGATTCTATTGCCGAAATTGCGCTTTTATGGTCAACCGCTTATGATACAAAGGTTATGTCGTTTGCTAACACCATTCACACAATCGACGGCGGTACACATGAATCTTCATTTAAGACTAGTCTTGCGCGTACCGTTAACAAATACGGCAGAAAGTTTAAGTTCTTAAAGGATGCCGACAATAATTTAAAGGGCGAAGATATTTCAGAAGGTCTTATTGCGGTTGTATCGGTTAAATTAACCGACGCACAGTTTGAAAGCCAAACTAAAGCAAAATTAGGTAACACTGCTATCGGTACACTTGTTAATAATATTGTGGCTGATAAGTTGATGCAATACCTTGAAGACCACCCGCAAGAAGCTAAAATTATTCTTGATAAGTCAATTGCTTCTTCAAATGCGCGTGAAGCGGCTCAAAAAGCGCGTGATTTACAACGTAATAAGTCGGGTATTGGCGGTAAGGCACGTATGCCCGAAAAACTTAAAGACTGTATCTCTAACGACCCGACCAAAACCGAAATATTCATCGTCGAAGGTGACTCGGCAGGCGGTTCGGCAGTTGAAGGCAGAAACAGTACCTACCAAGCAATTTTGCCACTTTGGGGTAAAATGCTTAACGTTGAAAAGGCAAGAGTTGACAAGGTTTACGGCAACGATAAGTTAACACCTGTTGTTGTGGCTTTAGGCACAGGTATTGCCGAAAACTTTGATATAAATAAGCTTCGTTACGACAAAATTGTTATTATGGCCGATGCCGACGTTGACGGTAGCCATATTAGAACACTTTTGCTTACCTTCTTCTTCCGTTATATGCCCGAACTTATAGAAACAGGTCATATTTATTTGGCTCAGCCACCCCTTTACCGCGTGGCTAAGGGTAAAAAGTATTACGATGCATTTACCGATGAAGAAAGAGATGCTTTTATAGAACAATTAGGCGGTAACGTTGATATTCAGCGTTACAAAGGTCTTGGTGAAATGGACCCCGACCAGTTGTGGGAAACCACTTTAAACCCCGAACGCAGAACAATGCTTCAGGTAACTATGGCGGATGCCGAAATTGCCGACCAAACATTCTCAATGCTTATGGGTGAAGAGGTTGAACCCAGACGTAAATTTATTGAAGAAAACGCAGTATTTGCGACCGATTTGGATATTTAAGGAGGGATAGATATGGCAAAGCAAGAAAACGTTTACTGGCCCAGTAATGAAGAAACCAACATTCAGCCGGTAGAAATTGTTGATGAAATTAAGCAAAGTATGCTTCAATATTCAATGTCGGTGCTTGTGGGCCGTGCTCTTCCCGACGTTCGTGACGGTTTGAAGCCTGTTCATAGAAGAATACTTTATACAATGTATGAAAATTCCTTAACGCCCGATAAAGCATATCGTAAGTGTGCCGATACCGTAGGTTCGGTGCTTGGTAGATACCACCCACACGGCGACGCTTCTGTTTATGATGCGATGGTTCGTATGGCACAGGATTTTTCGCTTCGTTATCCTTTAATTGACGGTCACGGTAACTTTGGTAACATCGACGGCTATCCCGCCGCTGCTTATCGTTATACCGAATCGAGAATGAACCGCTTATCACACAGTATGCTTGACGATATTGACAAGGAAACTGTTGATTTTAGCCCCAACTACGACAACCGTTTGCAAGAACCGACAGTTTTACCGGTTCGTTTTCCACAATTATTAGTAAACGGCTCGTCGGGTATTGCGGTTGGTATGGCTACTGAAATTCCGCCGCACAACTTAGGCGAAGTTATCGACGGTATGTGCTGCCTTATTGACAACCCTGATGCCGAACTTCAGGATATTTGCCAGTATATTAAGGGACCAGACTTCCCAACTGGCGGTATTATTATGGGTAGAAGCGGTATTCGTGCCGCTTATGCTACCGGCCGCGGTAAGATTATTGTTCGCGGTAAGGCTGAAATTGAAGAAACCCGTAACGGTCGCTTTAGAATTGTTATTACCGAAATACCTTATAGAGTTAAAAAGCAGGATTTAGTTAAAAATATTTACGATTTAGCGGCTGACAAGCGTATTGAAGGCATTGACGACGTAGTTGACTACTCCTCTAAGCGTGACGGCGGTATTAGAATTATCGTTGACCTTAAAAAAGACGCTAATCCCCAGGTTGTACTTAATAAGCTTTACAAAAATACTTCTTTACAAACTACTTTTGGTGCGATTTTACTTGCTATTGTAAACGGCAAACCACAAATTTTAACACTCAAGGATATGCTTCAAAACTGCATTGACTTCCAGTGTGAAATTATTGAAAGAAGAACTATTTTCGATAAGCGCAAAGCCGAAGAACGCGCCCACGTTTTAGAAGGTTTAAAGGTAGCTCTTGACTTTATTGACGAAGTTATTAAGATTATCCGCGCAAGCAAAAGCATCCCCGAAAGTAAGGAAGCCTTGATGGAACGCTTTAATCTTGATGACATTCAGGCTACTGCTATTGTTCAGATGCAGTTAGGTAAGTTGTCGGGTCTTGAAAAACAAAAAATACTTGACGAATTGGATGAAAAACACGCATTTATTAAGGAATGTGAAGCAATTCTTGCAAGTAAGGCTAGAATTTTGGATATTGTTAAGACCGAAGCTTTAAATCTTCGTGACAAGTTCTCGGACGATCGCCGTACCGATATTTCGGACGTGGCAGGCGAAGTGGATATTGAAGACCTTATCCCCGAAGAAGAAGTTGTAATTACCAAGACTGAAAACGGCTATATTAAACGTGTTCCTGCAAGTGAATACTCAGTTCAAAACCGTGGCGGTAAGGGTATTAAGGGTATGAACACCCGCGAAGACGACATTATTCAAAATATGTTCGTTTGCTCAACCCACGACAGCATTATGATGTTCACTAATTTGGGTAGAGTTTATCGTATAAAGGCTTATGAAATTCCCGAAGGTAGCCGTCAAAGTAAGGGTCTTAACGTTGTAAACGTAATTCCGCTTATGCCGGAAGAAAAGATTATGACCATTCTCCCATGCACCGTTAAGGACGACAACGAGCGTTACTTATGTATGGTTACCGAAAAGGGTATTATTAAGCGTACACGCCTTTCTGAATTTAAGCACACCCGTAAGACAGGTATTATTGCACTTTCTATTGACGAAGGTGACGAGCTTAAGTTTGTTCGTATGACAAGCGGTAACGAAAATCTGCTTGTTGCCACCAAGAAGGGCTTTGCAATTCAGTTTAGCGAAACCGATGCTCGTACAATGGGCCGTACCGCCCGCGGTGTTAAGGCTATCACTATTCGTGAAGGCGACAGCGTAGTGGATATGGCTATTTGTGACGAAAATACACGTGTTCTCACAATCAGCGAAACAGGTTACGGCCGTATTAGTAAAATTGACGATTACCGCTTGCAGTCACGTGGCGGTAAGGGTATTAAGAACTATCGTGTTGACAAATACGGCGACGTTGCGGCGGTATTGCCGATTGCTGACGAAACCGATATTATTATGATTGCCGACGACGGTATTATAATTCGTATTTTTGCTGACGACATTTCGGAATTTTCTCGTCCTGCAAAGGGTGTTAGAGTTATGAGAACTACTAACGCAGCAGGCGAGACTGTTAGAAAAATATTGTCGGTTGGTATGGCGGCTCACGACGAAGCGGAAGTTAACGACAAGCCTGCCGAAGCCGATGCTGATTCGGGTTTAGTTGAAAACGAGCCTGAAGAAAAGCAAGAAAATGGGGAAGAATAAGCGGTAATTCTTATTAAACGGAGTAAATTTTATGGATAATAATTTTGATTATAATAATCAAATTAACCCAAACTCACAACCGCAACCGCAATATGTGACCTATATTCCTTACGGTTTCACACCCGAAACTTATGAAGAAAAACGGGCTGTTAAAAAAATTGCCAACAAGTCGGATCGTAGCC
>JAZRBQ010000030.1:0-13253 GCA_045635145.1 Acutalibacteraceae bacterium
CACGGAAACTTGCGGGGGAAGTGCAACTCTCTTGCGGGAGAATTGCGTTTTTATACATGTGATAGCCTGCATTGGTCATAATCATTACCGAATCTTCGTAAAGACCTAAATAGTCGCAAATCATTTCGGCACTTACGTTAGGGTCGGTGTTGTTAACAAGTACCGTCACACCGATTTTGGAAAGGCGGCGAAGCTCGTAAGCTACGGTCGGGTCAACCGAGTATTGCACCATAAATAAGGCACAAGCCTTACCGTCACTTGCAAGATAAATGGGGAAATATCCGTTTCTTAAAATCTTGCGGTCAAGTTCAATATCAGGTACGGCAATACCGTGGGCTTCCATAAGGGTGCGGTTACCTATGAACAAGGGCTTATTATTAACCCAGCCCGAAATACCCATTCGTTCTTCGTATTTAACTGTGTCAGAATCGGGCAAGGAATCAATATTGCTTTCCCCTGCGATTTTTTTGAAAATAGGCGCTAGCGGACTGTTAAGAGTTTGTGTTAGCGAAGCGGCGCGAAGTATAGTTTCATCTAAATTATTGTCAGATAAAATTTTCATTTGATGAAGCGTTACCGTGCCCGCGGGGAAAATATCGGCCGAATTCAACACTATGGCGTTTGCCATTTCAATGTGTGAAGCACCCATTTGACCGGCAATCATACCGCCTTTTTTATTAAGCTTTTTAGCTGCTGCATAAAGCGGAAAATCTTTTATTAAAAACAATGGCGGAATTGCGGCAAAGCAAAGAACCGATGCCACGGCATAAAGACCGTAGAAAGCACCTTCGTAATATTTGAATGCCGCGAAGCCTGAAATCAAAGCAAATAAAACCGAAATTATGGTTATTACAGGCATCTTTCCGTTTAGGAAATTGCCAAAGGTTGAATACTTTAAAAAGTCACCTATTTGATTGCATTTTTGTGGTGCGGCGATAAGTGTGTCGCCTTGGATAGAATTTTTAGCCATAGCAAAGGTAACTGCAGTATCATCAATAAGCTTTAGCGCATTTTTTTCGCCTTGGTTGGAAATTTGCTTTAGGTTAGAAAGCATATAAGAATCTTTACGGAATTTACCAAAGGCGCGAATGGTCAAAATAATGCCGAGCAAAATCAACATATCAAGCACAATTTCACCTGAAATAGCACCAACAACAGCATAGGCTAGTACCGCTAAGGCAGCGAGAGAGGGTGCAATATCGGCAACCGATTTTTTGCCGAACATTTTAGAGATTGACAAGAAAATATCGCAATTAATAAGTGTAATAGCGCCTGCCAAGGCGGTGCAAACAATCATTGCAGTTTTGGTTTCGCCCAAGATGACGCCTGTCATAAAGGGGAGTTTCATAAAGGCGAGTGCCAAGGTTAGTATAAGCGAGAAAGATACCGCTAAAAAGCTTCGACGTTTGTTGATTGAAAATCTGCGAATATGGAATTTTACATCCTTTTCAGAACGAATTTCGTTTTCGGGTGAGAAGTCTTCAAATTCGTTTTTTTCAAGGGTAAGGCTCTCACTTTGAGCGGATGAAGATGATATATCCTCTAAAGCGGAAAATTCGCCCGTCAAGTCAATGCTTTGTGTGTGGGTTGAAACCGTAACCTGCGGTTTGGCGTTTTCGCTATTTGAAACGGGGGTAAATGTTATAGTAGAAGTATCCGAAAAATTGGGCTTTTCGGCAGATGTTTCAATTTTCGGTGTTACCTCCGAAACGGCAAAGGGTACGCTTGACTGCACGTTTTCAAAATAAGCGTTAATTTCAATAATTTCCTTATCTGCAGTTGGTTCGGGCGCTTCTTTTACAACAACTTCGGGTGTTGCTTCTTTTTTTAGTTTACCCAAATCGTCAAAGGTGATATCGTATTGCTTAGCCAATCGGCTTATAGTATCCTTGCGGTTGCCTTCAAGAATATCGGCAACACTTTCAAGTTTATAAAGGGGGATAGCGTTTGAAACGTCGCGCCCGCTATCGTCAGTAATGTAAGGCTTACACTTTTCAAGCAAGGTCTTGTTGGTTTGCGGTTTTGCTACTTCTTCTTTTGGCGCGGGACGTACAGTACGCGGTTTTTGGGTTTCGTGGGTTTCGGGGGCTGTGGGAATTATAACCCTTGTAGCTTCAGGCGAAACGGGTGGTTTTGCTGATTGCTCGAAAGAATTTTGCATTCGTGCCTTTAAAGCGTTCAAAGCTGATTTACCGTCATACTTTTGGGTAGTAGCGGGTGTGTTTATAACCTCTTCGGCAGTTATACGATGAGAAGGGGTGGGCATATTTGGATTTCTGGTTATTAGGTTTTCGTTTTCGAAATCTTGTGGCTCAAAGTCCACACCTTTTTTTGAAAACTTTTTCATACACGTTCTCCGTTTTTTAACTTCTTCTTTTTCGTACTACTTCGTACATTAAAACGCCTGCCGCAACCGAAGCGTTGAGTGAGTTTATTTTACCAAACATCGGAAGGCTGATAATTTGGTCACACTTTTTGGCGGTGAGTGTGCCAATACCTTTACCTTCGTTACCAATTACCAATGCGGTGGGGCAATTAAAATCGGTTTTTTCAAAGTCTATGCCGTCCATATCGGCACCGAATACCCAAACACCGTTTTCTTTTAACATATCAAGTGTGTTGGCAATATTGGTAACACGGGCAACCCTCATATATTCAAGAGCGCCGCTTGCACTCTTGGCAACGGTGGCGTTGAGTGAAGCGCTACGGCGTTTTGGAATAATTATGCCGTGAACACCGCAACATTCGGCAGTACGGATAATTGCACCCAAATTATGTGGGTCTTCTATTTCGTCGCAAACGATTATAAAAGGCTTTTCGTCCTTTTCTTTTGCAAAATTTAAAATATCTTCTACCGTGCAGTATTCCTGCTCGGCAAATAAAACTGCAACACCTTGGTGGTTAGCGCCGCCGCAATAATAATCAAGCTTTTGGGGGCTTACTTCTTTAATCAAAATACCCTTTTGCTTGCACTTGGCAATAATAGCGGTAACCGACCCGCCCGAAACACCGTGCGAAACTAACAAACGGTCAATTTCTCTGCCCGAACGCACCGCTTCAAGCACGGGATTTCTGCCGCAAATAATATTGTATCCTTGTTCTTTTTTGTTTTCCATTTTCGAACATCCTTTTGAACATAAATATACATAATAAATTATACCATAAATAAATTAAAAATTAAATAGTAAATTTTATAATATTAGGGATTTTTTCGCAAAAAATAGTAAAAAAGTTAAGAAAGGATGTTTATTATGGAAAAATGTATTTTAGAAATTAAAGGGTTTGAGGTTTTAGATTCGCGCGGAAATCCGACCGTTGCTGTAAAGACTCTTCTTTTTGATGGAAGCGAGGGCTTTGCAATTTCGCCTTCGGGTGCATCTACAGGTATGTTTGAAGCCCACGAAAAACGCGATGGCGGCATACGTTTTTGCGGCAAAGGTGTTAGTGAATGCGTAAAACTTATAAACGAAGAAATTGCACCGAAACTTATAAATTTAGGTACTTTGAATCAACGCAAAATTGATGAATTTTTAATTGATTTAGATGGTACTGAAAACAAGTCGCGTTTGGGTGCAAACGGTATTTTGGCGGTGTCTTTGAGTGTGGCGAATGCGGCGTCAAAGCATTATAAAATGCCACTTTATCGCTATTTGGGCGGTATAAATGCTACGCTATTGCCGCGCCCAATGCTAAATATTTTAAATGGTGGTGCTCACGCCAAAAATAATATTGATATTCAAGAATTTATGATAACTCCCGTGGCGGCTAAAACCTTTAGCGAAGGTTTGCGACAATGCACCGAAATATATCATACGTTAGGTAAAATTTTAAAGGAAATGGGCAAGGCTACCGCTGTGGGTGATGAAGGCGGATTTGCACCAGATTTGGAGAACGATGAACAAGCGATAGAAGTGATTATTTCTGCCATAGAGCAGGCGGGATATACAACCGAACAAATAAAAATATCGCTCGATATAGCTTCGAGCGAATGGTATAAAGACGATGTTTATTTGCTTCCTAAAAGAAATAAAAAAATGACGGGCGAAGAACTTATTGATTATTATGAGGATTTGATTAGCAAATACCCAATTATTTCTATCGAAGACGGCGTTGCTGAAGAAGACTGGACAGCTTGGCGAATTTTAACCCAAAAATTAGGCGATAAGGTACAACTTGTGGGGGATGATTTGTTTGTCACTAACCTTCGTCGCTTAGAAAAAGGAATAACCGAAAAATGCGGCAATGCGATTTTAATAAAGCTTAATCAAATAGGCACTCTGACCGAAACGATGGACGTTATACGTATGGCGCAACAAAGCGGTTATAATACAATAATTTCACACCGTTCGGGTGAGAGTGAAGATAGCTTTATTGCTGATTTGGCGGTGGCGGTAAATAGCGGACAAATTAAGACGGGCGCGCCTTGCCGAAGTGATCGAAACGCTAAATATAATCGTCTTATTGTTATAGAAGAAAAGTTGAATAATTGTTAATAAAAAGGAGACACTCCATATAGAAGTGTCTCCCTTAGTATAGGTTTATTAAATTTTAGTTAGCATTATTTTAAATAATACTGCGAATAACCCTACACGGATTGCCAACCGCTACAACATTTGCGGGAATATCTTTTGTAACAACGCTTCCTGCGCCAATTATGGTATTATCACCAATTGTAATACCAGGCATAATTAAAGCGCCTGCGCCTATCCAACAGTTATTGCCAATGTGAACGCTTTTGTTGTACTGCAACCCTTTTTCGCGAAGTTCTGGCTCGATTGGGTGGGCGGCTGTCGCTACCACCACATTTGGCGCAAACATAACATTATTGCCAACATAAATATGTGTATCGTCAACAAATGTGCAACCGAAATTGCAGTAAACCGAATTACCAAAATGAATGTGTTTACCACCGAAATTTGCTCTTAAGGGTGGCTCTATGTAACAATTTTCGCCAATTTCGGCAAACATTTTTTTAAGTAGGCGCGTCCTTTTTTTATATTGATATGGTTTTGTTTTATTGAATTTGTAAAGTTTGTTAAGGCATTTTTCTTGTGCCTTCATTATTTTTGGGTCGCCAGGATTATAAATTTCACCTGAATGTAGTTGTGAAAACATAAACACCACTTCTTTTAAACAGTAATTTCTATCAAATTATTTTCAATTCCAACAATACAGCTTTCGTAATATTCGTCACCTGTTGTTCGCGGACCGCTTATAATTTGGTAGCCATCGTTTTTTAATTGTTCAGTTAGTTTATCAACTGCTTCTTTACTACCAACGCTAAATGCTATATGTATATAGCCTGTTTGATTTAGGTCTTTTTTAGTATTTTTTATTTGTGGTTTGTTCATAATTTCTAATCTCGCACCATTATCAAAAGACAAAAAATAAGAACGAAATCCAGTTGTTTTATTGTGATATTGTGTGTTAGAAACGGCATTGAAATATTTTACAAAAAAATCACGCGTTTTCTTCAAGTCGTTCACATACATCGCGATATGTTCTATACGCATATTTACCACCCAAAAAATTGAAAATATTGTTTTAAGGGTTATTCAACGTTAAATTCGTTATAAATTTCGTCGTTTTCAAGATTTTTCCAATAAAATTTGCCGTCTTCAAGTATCATATAACTATGCGGTGAATTTTCTTTTGGAATGGAGACCGAGCCACAGTTCATATAGATAAATTCGCCATTATCTTCGCATTTTGGAATATGGGTATGACCATTTATAAGAATATCACTTTTACTGAGTGGCGGTAAATTTTCGGGACCCCATTTATGCCCGTGTGTAGCGTAAAGTAAACGGTTGCCCACAGGCATAACCGCATAATCGGCAAGAATGGGGAAGTTAAGCACCATTTGGTCAACTTCGGTGTCACAGTTGCCCCGAACGCACAAAAGCTTATCCTTTAAGGGATTTAGCATTTCGATTACCTTTTTAGGAGCGTACTCTTCGGGCAAATCGTTGCGTGGACCATGGTATAAAATGTCGCCCAATAGCAGCATTTTATCGCATTTTTCATCTGCAAATGCCTTTAATAGCATTTGGCAGTATTTTGCCGAGCCGTGTATATCAGAAGCAATTAAAAATTTCATTTTTCTATTCCTTTACAAGTACCTTTTCGATTTTGCCGAAAACCATTTTGTGATAATCTTTGTTGGGGTACCATCTAAGTGGTTCTTGGTCTATAAAGCAGTTTTCGTCCATTTCCTGAACATACTGTTTTTTGCAAATTATTACGAGGTTGGCTTCTTCGAAATATACAGTATTATCGGCAAAAACAGGTGTTAAGCCCGTAAGCTCAGTTTTGTTGACATCTCTGCCCGACATACTGCCGCAAATTTTGTGAATCGCCTTGTTAT
Source organism: Acutalibacteraceae bacterium (assembly GCA_045635145.1). Taxonomy (GTDB): domain Bacteria; phylum Bacillota; class Clostridia; order Oscillospirales; family Acutalibacteraceae; genus UBA737. Next base: position 6,368 of record JAZRBQ010000030.1, read on the forward strand.
CGCCGTAAAAACTTAAGGCATAATAATCGTTTTTATCTACAAATTCCATAGTGTATCTTTGAGGTCTAATCATAGCAATGGCGGTGTCTTGACCCCACATTTCGCCCAAAAATCCCCAAGATGCCGTCATCATATTATGGGCATTTTTGTCGCCTGCCGAAATTAGCATCCATTCGTTAGCGATAGCGTTTATTAAATTTCTTTTAATCTCTTTTGCAGTTATTTCTTTAAACATACCGTCACCTCAAACTGATTATACTCTAAAATATGCCCCAATGCAATCTTTTATATTTGACTTATGGTAAAAATTGTGCTATTTTTAATGTAACAAATTTTTGGAGGTTTCTATGAAGAAAAACATACCTTTATCAATTTTAAAATGGATTATAACTGCTTTAGTAGCAGGTGGTTATTATTGGTTTGTATTGCCACCGATTAATCTTAAAAGCCGCGACTTTTGGAGTTTTGTAAGTTTTATAATCATAATCAGTGTGGTTATCCACGCCTTTTCACAAATAGTGGCATTCATTAAAGAAAACAAAAATCCTGTAAAGATTGCGGGAATTCCCAAAATCAGCCTTAAATCACTCGGCAAACCGATTAAATTTGCCCTTATTTCGGTGCTTACAATAGTTATTTTAAGCGGTTTGGCTTCAATTGTTGGCGCTGAAATATTTAATGCTAGAAGTTACAACAATCTTATCACTTTGACCGATGGTGATTTTATAGAAGACGTTGCCGAAATCAGCCAAGAGCAAATCCCTGTGGTAGATAAGGACACCGCTTCAAGATTGGGACAAAGAAAGCTAGGCGAAATGTCTGACCTTGTATCCCAGTTTGAGATTGAAGAGATTTATACTCAAATAAACTATAGGGGTAAGCCCGTGCGTGTAACCCCCTTGATGTACGGCGATATTATCAAATGGTTTAATAATAGAAGCGAGGGTATCCCCGCATATATTACTGTGGATATGACCACACAGGAAACCGAACTTGTAAGACTAAACGAAGGTATTAAATACTCGGAAAGCGAGTATTTTATGCGTGACCTTTACCGTGCCCTTCGTTTTAAGTATCCCACTATGATTTTTGACAATATTTCTTTTGAAATTGACGACAACGGCACACCTTATTGGATTGCTTCGGTAGTGGATTATAGAATCGGTTTTTGGAGCGGTAGCGATATCGACGGTATTGTTATGCTCAACGCAGTAACGGGTGACAGCAAATATTATTCATTAACCGAAGTGCCGACTTGGGTTGACCAGGTTTATGATTCTAATATGATTTTAGAACAGCTTGTTTATAACGGTAAATACCGCTCGGGTTTCTTTAACTCTATCTTCGGTCAACGCGGTGTGTTACAGCCTACCGACGGCTATAACTATCTTGCAATGGATGACGACGTATTCCTTTATACCGGTATGACTTCGGTTACCAGTGACGAATCAAACGTAGGTTTTGTGCTTACAAATCTTCGTACAAAGGATACTAAATTCTACACTATTCCCGGTGCGGAAGAGTATTCTGCTATGAGTTCTGCCGAAGGTCAGGTACAACACCTTAAGTATTCGGCAACATTCCCGCTATTATTAAACGTTTCCGACCGCCCGACCTATTTTATGTCCCTTAAAGACGGCGCAGGACTTGTTAAAATGTATGCCTTTGTTGACGTTAATCAGTATCAAATAGTAGGTACGGGTAACTCGGTTGAAAGTGCAAGAGCCGACTATATTTCGAAGCTTAAAACCGAAAACGTAACCGATTTACCTCAAGACGAAACTAACGAAATCGAAGGGGTTATTGAAAAAATAAACTCGGCTGTAGTTGAAGGCAACACGGTTTACTATATTAAACTAGAAGATAACGAAAATGTTTATACCGCACAAATCACAAAATCCGATTTATTACCCTTTGCAAAGATAGGCGATACTGTGAAACTTACCTTAATCGGTAAAGAGATAAATACTATTCAGTTTGAATAGTAAATCAGGAGTTTAATATGAAAAAATTATCCTTTGTCTTATCGTTGATTTTGATTATAAATATTGCACTACTTTCTTTTGTATTGTATCGGAATAACCAATATAAAAGCGATTATAGCAGTTTGTTTGGTAGTGATAAATATTTAATCGAAGAAGTTGGAAACGGCAATATTAAATTTTATGTTTTGGCGCCTAAAAATGTTGAAGAAGAATACGAACCATCTGATGTTTTAAAAGATTATATGAAAAAACAAGGGTTTGAATATCTTCCGGATGAATTGATGGGTAGTAGCTATTATTTTTCTGATTCCAATGGTAAAAAAGTTGCGTGCGTTGCGGAAAACTTTCACAATTATACAGTATGGGAAATATATTTTTCTCAATAAAGATTGCATAAAAAACGGACTGTTATAAGCAGTCCGTTTTTTCACAATTCAAAATCTTCAGGGGTGTAGTTATCGCTTATTTGTATCTTTTGAGGAACACGTTTTAGGGGGTCATATTTATAGCTTCGGCAGTAGTCACGCTTATCGGTAACGCCGTGCTTTTTGCAAATCGCTTCGTTACTGTCTTCTAAAACCTTACCGTAAACACAGTAACTGCAGGATTTTTGTAAATTTTTATTAAAGCCGATTTTACTCATTTTTACACTTCCTTTAATAAAATTATACCATATCTTCAAGCACATTACCAGCGAAATTTTTATTGCAAAGTGAAATTATTAAAATTATGGAGGTAATTGTAAGCGAAATACCTACACCGATGTTTTGCGAAAAGGTGGAATATGTGAAAATTTTGCCGTTAGACAGGGTTGATATTGGAATATTGAAAATTTTTAATAGTAAAAACGTGATGCCACAACTCAAACCCCCGTGAAAAAGACGGCATAAAATAAACCCAAAATAGTTTGGCTTGTATCTTTTGGAAAGGGAGAAGACCTGTAGCCAAATACAAATTCCGCCAAACCCTAAAAGAAAGGATAAAAGATAAATATTACGGCTGGTTGCAATACCGTTGCTGACCTCTAAAAAGGGTATTATCGGCGAGAGCACAGGGCAAAGCTTTATGTATTCGCACACAACCGAAAATAAAATAACAAAACTGCATATATTTATAAGTGTCGAAGCGCTGTCACTTGCCGAAAGGACGAAATTATCAATAATATTTAGCTCGTTTTGTGACTTGATTTCACTTTTAAATTTAAGCTTTTTTCTAAAGGTTAATGCCATTATAACCGATGGCAAAAGATGGGAAAGATAGAGCAAAACGCCGATTTTAGTGGATGAAAAAACCCCGCTTCCAACGGTTAAAATTATAAAGGCAGGTCCTGCATTTACACAAAAATTTAGCATAATTGTTGCGGTTTTTGGGGCGATTTTAGAATCATTTAACATTTTAGCACCCAATGGGTAACCGCCTACGAGCGAGAGCAGAAAAATACAAACGCTTTCAGGTATTTTAAGTTTTTGCAAAAGCCCTGATTTAAGTATAAAAAGCACACAAAAGGTAAAAGGATAAAGGGCGGGAATGATTACTCTCCCACATAAAATGAGCCCCGATATTACTGAATTTATACATATTTGTGGTTTTGTTAGTATTAAAACTACTAACAACAAAACCGCCCCAATGCCTACTATAGAAAACAATTTTCTCATTAAACCACCTATGAATTATTTTATATATATTTTCATAGCATTATTACAAAGGGGTTGGTGTCTTTGGCGCGAAAGCTTAAAATAGAAAGCATTAGAAAAAAGGAAAAATGGAATCTTTTAGCAAGAGAAAATAGATTTGAAAAACAACTGCTTATAGGTCCTAGAATAGAGCTTATCGCAAATAAACAAATAGTGGTTGAGGGCTGCCTTGGTGTGCTTGAATATAACGAAAATTACTTAAAATTAAGGTTATCATCCACCGCGTTGATACTACAGGGAGAAAATTTTGACGTTGTAAGCTTTTCTGACCAAAGTATTTTGGTAAAGGGTAAAATAAATTCGTTAGAATTTGACATTTAAGGGGAATATTATGCTATTTTTATATAGATTTTTTTGCGGGGTTTTGCAGGTTGAATTTTTTGGCACCTACACCGAAAAGGTTTTAAATCTTGCTGCTAAAAACGGCGTTACAATATGGTCGGCGCGGTATATAAACCAAAAGATTTGTTGCAAAATTACGGTAAAAGATTTTTTAAAGCTACCAAAAATTTTGCGAAAAAGCGGAATTCGGGTACACATAATAAAGAAATGGGGATTTCCCTTTTTTATAAAAAAATACAATAAGCGGCTTGGAATTTTTACAGGGCTTGTTGTATTTTTTCTAGCTTTATACATAATGTCGCTTTTTGTGTGGATTGTAGATATAGAAGGCAACAAAACGGTAACCGATAACGAAATTTTGGCTGTTTGTGACGAATTGGGTGTACGGCATGGCGTTTTAAAAAGCAAAATTAAATACAAAGCCAAAGCGCAGGAATTGTTGCTTAAAATGGATAATTTAGCATGGAGCAGCTTGAATTTAGAAGGGTGCAAATTGACAGTAAACGTTACTGAAGTTGAAAAGGCAAATGATGAAAATGGTGAGCCTAGTAATTTGAAAGCTATAGCTGATGGCACTATAACCCATATTGATGTGAAATCGGGCAACTGTCTTGTGAAGGTTGGCGATGTGGTGGCAAAAGGCGATATTTTAGTTTCGGGGATAATCGAAAGGGAAGACGGCACCGATTTTGTGCAATCGCGCGGTGTGATTGAAGCCGAAACTAAAACCCAGATAGAATTGGTGCAGGAGTATAATTATAGCGTGACGACCCCCACAGGCAAGCAAAAAATTAAGCGCGTGTTGGACTTTTTCACCCTTAAAATTCCGCTTTATTTGGGTGGTGAAACGAGGGCATACACTTCGCAAAATGAAGTTTTTGAATTAAAACTTTTAGGGCAAAAACTACCGATTAAAATCTATACTAAACGATTCAATTTTACAAAAACTAAAACATATAATCTTACCCGTGCGGATGCAACCGCTCTTTTAGAAAAACGCCTTAAAGAAGAGTATAGCGGTGCTGTTAGCAACCAAAACTTTACAGAAAGGGTAGATTCACTTGTTTTAAGTGCGATAATTACCGAAAAAAAGGATATTGCCGTCAATGAAAAAATGATATTTGGTATTGGAAATTAGCAAAGATTATGATATAATAATATAGATAGTAAATAAATAAACGGAGAAAAATATGTTTGAAAAAACCATTGATACCGAACGAATTGAGCAGCTTGTTAGTTTGTTCGGCAATTTTGATGAAAACATAAAGGAAATTGAGAGAAAATATTCGGTTACTGTTACAAGCCACGGCAGTGGTATTAAGGTTAAGGGCGAACCCGAAAATGTTCTTCTTGCGGTTAGAGTTATCGAATGCCTTATTGCTATGATAAACAAGGGTGAGCAAATAACCAAGCAGTCTATTGCTTACGCCTGCTCTTTGGTGGAAGACGGTGAAGACGGTAAAATCGGTAAGCTTTTGTCGGCTGATTGTGTTTGTATTACCGCAAAGGGAAGACCAATAAAGCCTAAAACCTTAGGTCAGCGCAAATATATTGACGCTATAAAAAACAACACCATAACCATCGGTGTCGGCCCTGCGGGTACAGGTAAAACTTATTTAGCGGTAGCCGAAGCGGTTTCGGCTTTTCGTTCTAAAAAGGTGGATAGAATTATTTTAACACGCCCTGCCGTTGAAGCAGGCGAGCGTTTGGGCTTTTTACCGGGCGATTTGCAACAAAAAATCGACCCTTATTTACGCCCTTTATATGATGCGCTTTTTGATATGCTTGGCGCCGAAAATTTTCAAAAATGCGTTGAACGCGGGGATATTGAAGTAGCCCCATTGGCTTATATGCGAGGTAGAACGCTTGATGACAGCTTCATTATTTTGGATGAAGCCCAAAATACCACTAGCGAACAAATGAAGATGTTTTTAACCCGTTTAGGCTTTAATTCAAAGGCGGTCGTAACGGGCGATATTACCCAAATCGACCTGCCTGACGGTAAAAAATCGGGTCTTAAAGATGCGGTTAAAATCTTAAAGGGTATTGACGATATTGCAATTTGCAAGCTTTCCGACCGTGACGTTGTTCGTCACAAGTTGGTACAAGAAATTATTAAGGCTTACGAAAGAAGTGCTGAGAAAAATGAGCGTTAAGGTAAACATTTCTATAAATCAAAAGGGTATTACACTTCCCACAGGGGCAAGATTGCTTATAAGAAGGGCTTGCAACGCCACCTTAAAGTATGAAAATTTTGAAGGCAAGGCTGAGGTTGATGTAAGCATCGTTGGGGATGAAAAGATTAAGGAAATTAACCGCGAATTCCGTAATATTGATTCTTCGACCGATGTTTTGTCCTTCCCTTTGGGCGAAAACGGGGTTTATGACAAAAATTTTAAAACAGGCCGTTTTATGCTTGGGGATATAGTTATATCGACAGAGCATGCAATAGCACAAGCCGATTTATACGGTCATTCACTCCGTCGTGAAATTGCCTTTTTAACGGTGCATTCGATGTTGCATCTTTTGGGGTATGACCACGTAAACGGCGGTATGGAACAAGCAATAATGAGAGAAAAGGAAGAAGCAATCCTTACTAATTTGGGACTTGCTGTAACAAAGGTGTAAATTATGAAACAAACATCAGCTTTTATAACAATAATCGGTCGTCCAAACGTTGGTAAATCTTCACTTATGAATAAAATTTTGGGGCAAAAGGTTGCGATTGTATCAAACAAGCCTCAAACCACCCGCACTAAAATTATGGGTATTAAGACCGAGGATGAAAACCAGTTGGTATTTATTGATACCCCCGGTTTTCACAAGGCAAGGAACGAGCTTGACAAGAATATGAACAAGGCCGTT
>JAZRBQ010000031.1:0-7709 GCA_045635145.1 Acutalibacteraceae bacterium
GTGCTACCTATCCTTACGGTATCGACCCCAAGGACAGCAATATCCGTATTGCTCCCTCATTCCCATCAGTTGCAGAAATTTCAGTTGCGGCAAAGGTTCTTTGCGTGGCTGTTAAATATGCCGCTTTGGAAAAATTATTAAACGCTTAATTTATTTGACTTTAACAAGTAAATTAAGTATAATAGACACATTAAAATTTGGAGGATTTGCCAATGAAAAACAAAAGAACAGGCAAGCCGGTATTCTTCGTAGTGCTATTATTAATTTTAGCATTAGCATTTACTGCCTTTTTTGGCGTAAGCAGTTACTACGGCGATACTAGGGTTGTTTATACCAAAGGCGCAAGCGATATCCGTTGGGGTATTGACATTAAGGGCGGTGTTGAGGCTGTGTTCTCACCCGACAAGAAGGATGTTGATATCACAAAAGACGATATGGACGCCGCAAAAGCTATTATCGAAACCCGTCTTGTTAACAATAACATCACCGACTATGAAGTTTTTGCTGATAACGACAATCATCAAATTATCGTTCGTTTCCCCTGGGCTGCTGACGAAAGCGATTTTGACGCAGCAAAGGCTGTTAAGGAATTGGGCGAAACCGCTATGCTCACCTTCTGTGAAGGCGACACCAACGAAACCGTGCTTTTAGACGGTACAGGTGTTAAAAAGGCAATCCCCGGCCTTGACGAAACCGGCAACAACTACGTAGTTTATCTTGAATTCAACGACCAAGGCAAGGCTAAATTCTCGGCTGCGGCTAAAAAGCTCGTTGGTAAGACAATGTCAATCTGGATGGACGAAACCTTGCTTTCAGCTCCTACTGTTGACCCATCAGTTGCAGGCGATATCGGCACTCCTTACATAAACGGTGTTGGCGGTGCTGAAGAAGCTACCGACCTTGCAAACAAAATCAACGCAGGTTCACTTCCCTTTGCACTTACAGTTGACGACAGCAAGTTGCAAATCATTTCTCCCACATTGGGCTCTAACGCATTACAGGTAATGCTTATTGCAGGTTCTATTGCTTTTGGTCTTATTTGCTTACTTATGATTTTACGCTACCGTCTTAACGGTGTTGTAGCCTCAATTGCACTCTTAGGTCAATTAGCAGGCTCTATTGCTTGTATTTCGGGCTACTTTGCAAATTCCAGCAGCTTTACCCTTACAATCCCCGGTATTGCAGGTATCATCCTTTCAATCGGTGTAGGTGTTGACTGTAACGTTATCGCCGCTGAACGTACCCGTGACGAATTTAAGAAGGGCAAAACCATCGACGGTGCAATTGATTCGGGTTACAAGAACTCTTTGAGCGCTATTATTGACGGTAACGTAACCATTACTATCGTATCTATCGTACTTATGGGTGCTTTCGGTACTCCCGACAGCTTCTTGGCAAAAATCTTTGCTCCCTTAATGTCGCTCTTCGGCACACAAATTACCGGTGCAATCTACTCATTTGGTTACACCCTCTTAGTAGGTACAATATTCAATCTTATAATGGGCGTAGTTGCCTCTAAGCTTATGCTTAAGAGCGTTTCACAATTCGGCGCTTTAAGAAATCCTTGGCTTTACGGAGGTAAGAAAAATGCGTGAATTTAACATTGATTTTAACAAGACCTTTAAGCCTGTACTTATAGTTTACTTAAGCATTTTCCTCATTGGTATAATTATGGCATGTATCTTTGGTGTTAACCTTGATATTAACTTCTCAGGCGGTACTAAGATTTCTTACTCCTACACAGGCGATATTGACCTTAAGAAAATCGAATCCACTACCAAAACTATTGTTGATAAATCCTTTACTATTACACAAAGCACCTCTTTAGCAGGCGATACTCAAACCTTTGAAATTGCCCTCGTTGGTAAAGACGCTTTATCAGCCGGAGCACAGGAAAAGCTAACTGATGCACTTGTAAAAGAATTTAAAACAAACAAGATTTCGCTTTACAATTCTAACTCGGTAAGCCCCACAATCGCAACTTCATTCTTCCTTAAGAGTATGGTTGCTGTACTTATTACCGCAATTTTAGTTGTAATTTACGTTGGTTTCCGCTTTAGAAGAATCGGCGGTGTTTCAGCCGCTCTTACCGCTCTCGCAGCACTTGTGTTTGATATTTTAATCACATTCTTCACCTGCGTTATTTTCAGACTTCAAATCGACTCTAACTATATCGCAGTTGTACTTACCATTTTGGGTTATTCGCTTAACGATACCATCGTTATTTACGACCGTATCCGCGAAAATGAAAGACTTTATCCCGATATGGAAATCGGCTCTCTCGTTAATAAGAGTGTAAACGTTGTTATGATTCGTAACATCGTAACAACCGTAACAACAATCGTTGCAGTTATCACCATTGTTGTTACTGCCGAACTCTTTGGTCTTACTACTCTTCGCACCTTTGCTATTCCGATGGCATTCGGTCTTGTTTCGGGTGCAATTTCTTCAGTTTTCATTTCAGGTCCGTTATGGGTTATCTGGAAAAGACACAAAGCAGCCAAAGCAAAGAAATAATTTACACAAAACAAAATCCGATAGATTCGAAAAGAATCTATCGGATTTATTTTTTTACCACAAATAATCAATGATGGTGATGGTGGGAATGCTCACACGGGGTATGTTTGCATTCCTTTTCGCTACAATTCTCAAACGGTGTTTCACACTCGACCGTGGTGTGTGCTATACCGTGCTCTAGCATTTCTTCCTTAACCGCATTCTTAATCTCTTTAAAATCGCCGTCGGCTACAATATGCAAGGTTGCGCGGTTGTTAAAACCGTCAGCACTCCAAACGTGTAGATGGTGAACATCTAAAATACCGTCAATCTCGAGCAAATGTTCCTTTAAATGTGGAAGTTTTACTTCGCTGGGGGTCTTTTCAAGAAAAATATCAAGGGTTTGCTTTAAGCTTTTTAAGGCGTTTATCAAAATAAAAAGCGCTACCGCAATTGAAAGAATAGGGTCAATAAGCGAAATATCGGTAAACTTCATTACAACCGCGCCAATTAAAACCACTACCCAACCCAAGACGTCTTCAAGCATATGAAGATTAACCGCCTTTTGATTAAGCGAATGTCCGCCGTGGGTAAAGATTGACGCCAACAAATTAACCAGCACACCTACAATGGCAAAAATCAACATACCATTATAGTTTATTTCGACGGGATTGATAATTCGCAAAACTGCATTATAAATAACTATAACCGAGCCCGAAAGAAGAATTACTGTAGTAATAATACTGCCAAGCACCGAAAACCGCACGTAACCGTAGGTAAATTTTTCGTCGGGTTTTTTATGGCTTAAACGCTCAAGAAAAAACGAAAGCCCGATGCTTATACTGTCGCCCAAATCGTGCACCGCATCAGATGCAATGGCAACACTACCCGTAATAATGCCACCTATAAACTCAAACACCGAAAAAAACAGGTTGAGCAAAAAGGCTAAAAGTATTTTGTTTTGACTTTTCATAAAATTTATTTTGTCACCTCTTGCTTACTTTTTTCAATATCCTCAATCGTAATTTTACTTTCGTGAGGAATTGGTTTCCAAGTAACCTTAACAAAAAGTGCCACATAGGTTGTATAACGACCTATAATATCAAATAAAGGCCAGGTCAAAGTATATAGCACCTTTTTATAAAAAGGTATTTTTACTATACGCTTGTGTTCCATAATAAACAAATAAATTGCGGCAAGTGTGTTTTCTATATACTTGCCCGCGCGGTACAAAAGGCGTAACCAGATTTGCATTGCAAGTCCTGTAAAAAATGCGCCTGTGCCCGATGTAAAGGCAATTTCAAAGGGGAAGATAAACCGCAATAACTTAGCTAGATAAGTGCCACCCGCAAAGAATGATACCGCTTCTACCCCACCTGTATAGCAATAACAAGCATACATAAATACGGGTACTATAAGCCAACGTGCAAGGTTAAATACCGAAAGGGGTGTTAACTGCATTAAGGTATCAAACGAAGCAAAACGGTGACGAATCGATTCTAAAAATCCCAAACACAACGATTTAAAGGTACGCTTTTGCTTTTTTTCTTTCTTGTCGGTAAAACGGGTTTTAATAAACCATTTTCCGAAGAAAACGTTTAAAAACAAATACGGACCTGTTTCAGCAAATGCCAAAAGGTGACCCTTCGACCAACGAAGACGCTGGCGCAACGCTACACGAAGACTAATCGGCTGTTCATCATAAAATTCAGCCTTGTCGTTATAAGAAATTCTATAACCTTGTGCTACTGCATCGGCGGTCAAGGCGCGGTCTTCGGTAAGGGAGGTGTATTTCCAACCTTTTTCAACAATTTCGTTAGAGAATAAAAAGCCGGTACCCTGAATATTGGTAGCAAGGCGTAAAACCGACCTTGCGCGGTGGTTTTGCCTTATAGACCTTAACCAGTGAAGCGCATACGTAGAAGCCACCCAGCCTTCGTTAAAATTCTTTGTATTGCGGTAAGAGGTTATAATCTTTTCACCCGCATCAAAAGAATCGTTCATTCTAGAAATATAGTCTTCCTTTAAAAGATTGTCAGCATCAAAAACAAAATAACCCTCAAAGGCTTTTGTGCCGTAATCCCTTTCAATACACTGGAACAAATACTGCAAGGCAAAACCCTTAGTTTTGTGTTCTTTATCAAAACGTTCGTAACATACAGCGCCCATTTCTCTTGCCTTTTGGGCTGTTTTATCGGTGCAGTTGTCTGCTACAACAAAAACCGTCAATAGTTCCTGCGGGTAATCTTGGCGCTTTATACTATCAAGCAAATTGCCGATAACCGCCTCTTCATTTCGTGCGGCTATTACAATTCCGTACTTGTGCATATTTTTTGCGGGTTTAAACTTTCGCGTAAAGAAAAAACCAATTATTCTATAAATAGTTTTATGAAACGCAAGCCAAGTTAGCACTGTGCCTATAACTGCATAAATCGCATTGGCTGCAGGATATGAATCACCTATTGCGGTAATGATTTTAGATATAAAATCCATCGTATTCTCCTTATGAAGATTGTCACATAGATTATATACTATTTGTTTTGAAAAAACAATAGAGATTTTTATATTGTTAATATTAAGTAAAAATGGTATAATGTATAGGATTGAGGTGTTTATATGGATATTTTGAAAAAACTTACAGAAGAATTTGGTTTAAAGCCTTTTCAGGTTGAAAATACCGTCAAACTCATCGACGACGGTAACACAATCCCCTTTATAGCGCGTTACCGTAAGGAAGCCACAGGCTCGCTTGACGACCAAACTTTGCGCGAACTTTCGGACCGTCTTTCCTATCTTCGCAATATGGACGAAACAAGAGAAAAAATCAAAAAATCGATTGAAGAACAAGGCGCATTGACCGAAGAATTAATTACCGCTATCGACAATGCCACCACTTTGACCGAACTTGACGACATCTACCGCCCGTATAAGAAAAAGCGTAAAACCCGCGCTAGTGTTGCTAAAGAAAAGGGTCTTGAGCCATTGGCAAATATCATCTATGAACAAGCCCCCGACTGTCAAGAACCTTTGGTTTTAGCCGAAGAATACATCAACGCAGAATTAGGTGTAGAAACCGCCGAAGACGCTTTGCAAGGCGCTATGGACATTATTGCCGAAAAGATTTCAGATGATGCCGACGTTAGAAAGCGTATGCGTTTTGTATGCCAGGCGCACGGCGTTTTAACCGTAAAGGGTGCTAAAGACGACCTTGACGTTTACGAAATGTACCGCGAATACTCTGAAGCTATTTCCAAAATCGCTGACCACCGCATACTCGCTATTAACCGCGGTGAAAACGAAGAATTTTTAAAGGTTTCGATTGATTTTGATAAAGACAAGGCTATGTTTATAATAGCCAAAAATCATATTAAAGAAGGCTCACCCGCTACTGCAACAGTTAAAGCCGCCGCTGAAGATGCCTATTCCCGCCTCATTTTCCCCGCTATTGAGCGTGAAATTCGTTCTTCACTTACCGAAAAAGCAAGCGAATCGGCTATTAAGGTGTTTTCTACCAATCTTCGCCAATTACTTATGCAACCACCCCTTAAAGACAAGGTAACCTTAGGTCTTGACCCCGGTTATAGAACAGGTTGCAAGGTTGCTGTTGTTGACGGCACAGGCAAGGTGCTTGACACGGGCGTTATCTACCCTGTACCACCAAAGAACGATATTGAAAACGCAAAAATTATTATAAAAGCATTGGTTAAGAAGCATAACGTTGAAGTTTTTGCCATCGGTAACGGCACGGCCAGCCACGAAACCGAAGTTTTCGCTGCCGACGTTATTAAAGAACTTGACCGCAAGGTTTCTTATATGGTTGTAAGCGAAGCGGGTGCGAGTGTTTATTCGGCTTCGAAGCTTGCAGCCGAAGAATTCCCCGATTACGACGTTTCCCTTCGTAGCGCGGTGTCTATCGCACGTCGTTTGCAAGACCCGTTGCCAGAACTTGTTAAAATTGCCCCCAAGGCAATCGGTGTCGGTCAATATCAACACGATATGCCCCAAAACCGCCTAAGCGGTGCTTTAGACGGCGTGGTTGAAACCTGCGTAAACAGCGTTGGTGTTGACCTTAACACAGCATCGGTACAATTACTCTCACACGTGGCAGGTTTAGGCCCTGCGGTTGCTAAAAACGTGGTAAACTATCGTGAAGAAAACGGCAAATTCCAGAGCCGAAAGGAAATTTTAAAGGTTTCAAAATTAGGACCAAAGGCATTCACACAATGCGCAGGCTTCTTACGCATTATTGACGGCAAAAACGCATTTGATAACACGGGCGTTCACCCCGAAAGTTACAAAGCCGCTGAAAAACTTCTTGCCATTTGCAACCTTAAAACTGCCGACCTTAACACCGAAAAAATGAAGAATTTGTCGGTTAAGGTTGAAGAAATGGGCGCTTCTTCCCTTGCGGAAGAGTTGGGCGTTGGTGTGCCGACTTTAAACGATATCGTAAAAGAATTAGAACGCCCGGGCAGAGACCCGCGTGACGAACTACCCCCACCCCTTTTGCGTAGTGACATTATGTCTATGGAAGACCTTAAAACAGGTATGGAACTTACCGGTACCGTGCGCAACGTTATTGACTTTGGCGCATTTATCGACATCGGCGTTCATCAAGACGGTCTTGTTCATATCTCCCAAATCACAAACCGTTTTATAAAACACCCAAGCGAAGTTTTAAAGGTTGGCGATATTGTAAAGGTTTGGGTTTTGGGTGTTGACGTTAAGAAAAAACGCATTTCCCTTACAATGCGAAAGGACAAATTAAATGAAAACTAACAACCTTAAAGGTACGCTGATTTTAGGCGTTGCCTCGCTTATATGGGGTATGGCATTTGTGGCGCAAAATATGATAAGTAACACTATACCGTCATTTACCGTAAATGCCAGCCGTTCCTTTATTGCGGCAATTTTTCTTTACATTTTTTGGAAAATTACCACCGCAAAAAAGAAAGAAGCCTTCTTCCCAAAGGAAAGGACGCTTCGTAAAAAATATTATGTTGCAGGTATTGTTTGCGGCACTTGTCTTACCGTTGCCGCAAATTTACAGCAATTTGGTATTGCGATGTACCCCGAAAATGCCCCAACCGAAGCCCACGCAGGCTTTTTGACCGCCCTTTACGTTATTTTAGTACCGATGTTTTCGGTTTTCTTGCGTAAGAAAGTAGGTCTTCTTGTAGGTGTTGGTGGTATTAAAGTCGGAGGCCAAGCGG
>JAZRBQ010000032.1:0-4958 GCA_045635145.1 Acutalibacteraceae bacterium
ATTATTCACGGTAAGGGAACTGGAGTGTTACGTAAGAATATTCAAGCTCATTTGAGACATCATAAAAATATCGAAAGTTTTCGTCTTGGCACCTTTGGCGAAGGCGAAAATGGTGTAACCATAGCACAACTTAAAAATTAAAAGCGAGGCAATAATAATGCAAAAAATAATAAGCGGGGAAAAATGTTATACACAAATCGGCGAAGTTTTAAAGACAGAAAAGGTTGAAAAATATATGCTTGTCTGCCGTCCGTCATTCTTTAAAATGGGGTTGGATAAATATTTCGAAAGTTTAGATATTCCTTGTGTTTATTTTACCGATTTTACTGTAAACCCCAAGTATGAAGAAGTTTGCGAAGGCGTAGAATTGTTTAAAAAAGAAAAATGCGATGCTTTGGTTGCGGTTGGCGGCGGTAGCGCTATTGACGTGGCAAAATGTATTAAGGCATTTGTTAATTTACCCCAAGGCGAAATTTATTTTAAACAAAAACTTTTTGATAATGATATTCCTTTGTTATCTGTGCCAACAACAGCGGGTACAGGTAGCGAATCTACGCGCTTTGCGGTATTTTATTATGATGGCGAAAAAGAATCGCTTTCGGAAGAATATTGGGTTCCTGAATATGCATTTTTAGATTATACTTTGTTATATTCTTTGCCCGAATACCAAAAAAAGTGCACCCTTTTGGATGCACTTTGCCAAGCTATTGAATCTTGGTGGTCGGTGAGCAGTAACGATGAAAGCCGCGAATATGCTAAAATTGCGGTTGAAAAAATCATTAAAAATTACAAGGGCTATATTTTTGAAAACGACCATAAAGCAACCGAAGAAATTATGCTTGGCTCTAACTATGCGGGCAGGGCAATTAACATAACTGCAACTACTTCTGCTCATGCTATGAGTTATAAAATGACCACACTTTACGGCATACCTCATGGTCACGCCGTGGGCATAGCTTTGCCGTATATTTGGGAATATATGATAGCTAATCCCAAGCAATGTACCGATAGCCGCGGACAAGAATATTTGCTTAAAACCTTTGAGGATATTGCGCTCGCAATGGGTTGTGGCAACGCCACCGAAGCTGTGAAAATGTATAAAGAAATGTTAAAGGAATTGGATATAGAAGGCCCTAAAGCTACAAAGGAAGAGTTAGAAATTTTGGCATCATCTGTAAATGCCGGCAGACTTAAAAACAACCCTGTTGCATTAGCGCAAAACGTTCTTTATGACCTATATTGCGCGGTAACCAAGTCTTAAAGATTCATAATAAAATTAAAAATTAAACAGGTAATTATACTTAAAAGAGTAGGCAGTAGGATGGATATTGCAGTCCATTTTATACTGCCTGTTTCTTTTTTTATGGTTAAAATTGTGGTGGCGCAAGGCCAATGTAAAAGTGAAAAAAGTATAACCGAAATAGCGGTTGCCGCTGTCCAACCGTTTGAAATCAGTATTTCTTTCATAGCGGTAAGTCCTAAAAGTTCGGTTAGAGCGCCGTCGCCCATATAGCCCATAATTGCTATCGGCATTACAATTTCATTAGCGGGTGAGCCTAATATAAAGCTTAACAAAATTATGCCGTCTATCCCTAAAAGTTGGGCAAACGGGTCAAGAAAATTCGCACAATGATACAAAAGCGAAGCGCCGTTTATGTTTAGATTTGCCATTATCCAAATCAGCAGTCCCGCAGGGGCGGCAACGGCAATCGAACGTCCTAAAACAAATATTGTTCTATCAAGACTTGAACGTATTATAACCTTTAAAAATTGCGGTTTTCGGTAGGGCGGAAGTTCTAACGTGTAGGATGACGGCACACCTTTTAAAACGCTTTTTGACAGTAGTTTTGTTATAAGAAAGGTTGTGATTATTCCTAAAAGTATAACCACTGTTAAAATCAACGCCGAAAATAGACTTTGGGTTGCCCCTGTGCCGATGCACAAAAACATAGTGATTAGGGCGATGATGGTTGGAAAGCGTCCGTTACAGGGGACTAGGTTATTTGTTAAAATTGCTAGCAGTCGCTCTCGCTTAGAGTCAATAATACGGCAGCCCGTAACCCCAACAGCATTACAGCCGAAACCCATACACATTGTAAGTGCCTGTTTTCCACAGGCATTACACTTTTTGAAGGGGTAATCTAAATTAAAGGCAATCCGCGGCAAATAACCCGAATCTTCCAGCAAGGTAAAAAGCGGAAAGAATATTGCCATTGGCGGTAGCATTACCGAAATCACCCAACCGACTGTTCTGAAAACGCCGTATGTAAGGCTGTCGTGCAACCACCACGGTGAATTTATTAAAAGCAAAAATGCGCTAAGCTTATCTTCTAAAAAGAAGAATAAACGTGATAGCAGGGCAGACGGGTAATTTGCACCGCTTATTGTAATCCAAAATATAAAGCACAAAAGCAGCAGCATTACGGGATAACCTATAGCCTTGCTTGTAAGAAGCGAATCAAGCCGTCTATCAAATAAATTTTTGCTGTTTTCTTTATGGGTTACAACCTTTTTTGCAATTTTTTCGGCCTTTTCTATTGTGGTATAAACCGAACCGCCGAAATCCGTTGTTTTAGGGATTTTCGCGGCGTTTTTGCTTTCGGTTATAATTTCATCAAGGGCTGATAATATTGCCTTTACGCTTTTATTTTTGTGCCCTATTGTGCCGATTACACGTACACCTAATTCTTGCGATAACTTTTCTAAATCCACCTTTATATGACGTCTTTTTGCTTGGTCTAAAAGGTTTACACAAACCAAAACATTTGGGCAAATTTCCATTATTTGAAGGCACAAATTAAGGTTGCGCTCAAGGCAGGTGGCGTCGCACACTACTATTACCGCATGACTGCCGCCAAACTTTAAAAAGTCGCGGGCGATTTCTTCTTCGGGGGAATGGGACAAAAGTGAATAAGTACCCGGAATATCAACCAAAGTATATGAAAAATTTTCGCTTTGGCAGACACCCTCGGCATTTGAAACCGTTTTACCTGCCCAGTTGCCTGTGTGTTGCTTCATACCAGTAAGGGCGTTAAAGATGGTGCTTTTGCCAACGTTTGGGTTGCCGGCTAAGGCTACGGTTATTTTTTCCTTGGCCGTTTTCATAGTTTCGCTTCCCTTATTAGTATATTGTTGCAATCTTCACGCCTTAGTGCAATTACGGCACCCCTTATTAAAAAAGCTTTTGGGTCGCCGTGGGGGCTTACGTTAAGGCATTCTACTAAGGTATTTGGGGTAAGACCTAAATCCAAAAGCCGCCTTTTCATACCTTCTTCGCTTAAAATTTTATCTATAAGGCATTTTTCACCTTTGGGTAGTTCGAAAAGAGTTCTCATAAAAATCCTCCTATACATTACATACTATTCTTTGAAAGCTAGTTTGTCATAAAGAAAGTTATGGTTGCATACTATTTTACAAAGAAAACGTTTATAAAAACGGAGGAAAATTTATGGATAACAAGAGCATTTATAACGATATTGCGGCGCGTACGGGCGGGGATATTTACATTGGCGTGGTGGGTCCTGTAAGAACGGGTAAGTCCACCTTTATAAAGCAGTTTATGGATAAATTGGTGCTTCCTAATATGGCGGGCGAATATCAAAAGGAACGTGCTAATGACGAGTTGCCGCAGTCGTCTTCGGGAAGGACGATTATGACTACCGAGCCGAAGTTTATACCTGAAAAATCGGCCGAGATTTTGATAGATGATAGTGCAAAAATGAACGTTCGGCTTATAGACTGTGTGGGATATATCGTGCCGAGCGCATTGGGTTATATTGAGGGTAACGAGCCGCGAATGGTTATGACACCTTGGTATAAAGAGGCAATTCCCTTTAATATGGCGGCCGAAATTGGCACTCAAAAGGTTATAAACGAGCATTCGACAATAGGGCTTGTAATTACGACCGACGGCAGTATTAGTGATATACCGCGCCCGGAATATGCCGAAGCTGAAGCACGTGTTATTGAAGAATTAAAGGCGATAAACAAGCCGTTTATAGTGCTTCTTAACTGTATGTACCCCGAATCTAAGGAAGCGCGCGAAACGGCGGCGCGGCTTTCACAAAACTATGGTGTGCCTGTAAGACCAATTAATTGCTTGGAACTTAATGAAGAAGATATAAAGGGGATTCTATCACAAATACTATTTGAATTTCCTGTTAAAGAAATTGAAGTTTGCTACCCAAAATGGATAAATAATTTGAGCTTAGAACACCCCTTGCGTGCGGGAATTACCGATGCTATTAAAACTGCGGCGGGTGGAATAACCCGCATACGCGACATTGAAACTTTTAATAAAAGCTTCAAAAGTTGTGAAGAAATTGAAGGGGTGAGTGTCAGCGAAATTAATTTGGGTGATGGCTCGGCTGAGGTTTGTATTTACATCAAGCCTGATTTATTCTATAAAATTTTAACCGAAGTTACAGGTCTTGAAATTGCCGATGAACAGTCTCTTATGGAGCGTCTTCGTGACCTTGCCCAAAAGGAAAAGGAATTTTTAAAGGTTAAAGGCGCTTTAGATGAAGTTGAAGCCACGGGTTATGGTATAATAATGCCCGATATTGAAGAATTGGAGCTTGAAGAACCTGAAATTGTAAAGCAAGGCGGAAGATACGGTGTTCGTCTTAAGGCTTCGGCACCCTCGATTCACCTTATGAAAGCCAATATTTCAACCGAAGTAAGCCCCATTGTTGGTAGTGAAAAGCAGTCGGAAGATTTGGTTATGTATTTGCTTTCAGGGTTTGAAGAAGACCCTGTAAAAATTTGGGATTCTAATATATTTGGTAAATCTTTACACGAACTTGTAAACGAAGGATTGCATACAAAGCTTGCGCGTATGCCTATTGATGCTAGAATGCGGGTACAAGAAACGGTAGAAAGGGTTATAAACGAAGGCTGCAACGGACTTGTTTGCATACTTTTATAATTCGTAATTCGGGATTGTAAATTTGTCTATA
>JAZRBQ010000033.1:0-2023 GCA_045635145.1 Acutalibacteraceae bacterium
CGCTTATTGGTTCAGCAGGTGTTTCGGCTGTTCCTATGGCGGCTCGTGTTTCTCAGCGCGTTGGTCAAAAGGAAAACCCTTCAAACTTCCTTCTTATGCACGCTATGGGACCAAATGTTGCCGGTGTTATAGGCTCTGCTATTGCAGCAGGTGTTCTTATTGCGCTTTGTAAGTAATTTATAGGAGTAAAATAATGGAAAATAAAAAACTGTTTATTACAGATACTATTCTTCGTGATGCTCATCAATCTCAAGCTGCTACCAGAATGAAGATTGAGGATATGATTCCTGTTCTTGAAAAGCTTGATAAAATCGGCTATTGGTCGGTTGAATGTTGGGGTGGCGCCACCTTTGATGCTTGTATGCGTTTCTTAAACGAAGACCCTTGGGAGAGACTTCGCACCATTAAGAAGCACATGCCAAACACAAAACTTCAAATGTTACTCCGTGGCCAAAACCTTTTGGGTTACAAGCACTATGCCGATGATGTGGTTGAGGCCTTTGTTGCTAAATCCATTGAAAACGGTATTGATGTTATCCGTATTTTCGACGCTTTAAATGATGTTCGTAACATTGAGGCTGCCATTAAGGCAACCAAAAAATACGGTGGCATTTGTGAAGCTGCTTTAAGTTACACCGAAAGCCCTGTTCACAACGAAGATTACTTTGTTGACCTTGCTAAAAAGTTAGAAAAAATGGGTGCTGACGTTATTTGTATTAAGGATATGGCTAACTTACTTCTCCCCTTTGATGCTTATTCATTGGTTAAAAAACTTAAAGAAAACGTTAGCGTTCCGATTCACTTGCACACCCACAACACCACAGGTACAGGTGATATGACCTACCTTATGGCCGCACAAGCAGGTGTTGATATTGTTGATACCGCATTATCACCATTAGCAAACGGTACTGCACAACCCTCTACCGAAGCTTTAGTTGCTACTTTGAAGGGTACTGCTCGCGATACAGGTCTTGACCTTGAAGCTTTAAGCGACGTTGCCGCTCACTTCCGCACAGTTGCTGACAAGATGAAAGCACAGGGCATTCTTGACCCCAAGGTATTAAACGTTGACACAAAGACACTTTTATACCAAGTACCTGGTGGTATGCTTTCAAACCTTTTATCACAGTTAAAGCAAGCAAATGCTGAAGATAAATATTATGATGCTTTGGCTGAAGTTCCGCGCGTTCGTAAAGACTTCGGTTATCCACCCCTTGTAACCCCCACAAGCCAAATTGTTGGTACACAAGCTGTTCTTAACGTGCTTTCGGGCGAACGTTACAAAATGGTACCAAAGGAATCCAAGGGATTACTTCGCGGCGAATACGGCAGACTTCCTGCAGAAGTTAACGAAGAAGTTCGCAAGAAGGCTATCGGTGACGAAAAGGTTATTACCTGCCGTCCTGCTGATATGTTAGAACCCGAACTTGAAAAATACGCTGCTGAAATGAAAGAAAAAGGCATCGGCAAATCTGAAGAAGACGTATTAAGCTACGCTCTCTTCCCCCAAGTTGCTGAAAAGTTCTTCAAAGTACGTGATGCAGAAGATACCGTTCGCAATATCGTTGTTGAAGATTTAGGCTTATAATTTAAAATGCTGTCACTTCTCAGTGACAGCATTTTTTACATAATACAATACAAAACCAACATTTCCTCAATTCGTTTATATATTTTTACGGCATCGGTTACTGGCAAAGGATTTTCACCTTTGCCAATTTCTACAGTGAAACCGGGGCGAGAGAATTCCTTAATAAACCAATCCTTAAACCCTCCGCCCGTTGCAATATTTACAGGCACGTCAAGTGCATAACCCGAAGAAGCCGCCATAATCTCTGCCATTTTTTTAGATTTTGGTATTACTTTATTGCCAAAAGTCCAATAAATCACTTCGCCTTGTGAATGAACCGCCAAGGTATGACGAATGTTAACCTTTTTACAAAGATTAACTAATGCCAGAGTTTCAGGCTCGCTGTGTGGTTTATAACCGCCAAAACGTGTCGGCGCAGGTCCAACTATCCCTAAA
>JAZRBQ010000034.1:0-1565 GCA_045635145.1 Acutalibacteraceae bacterium
GGAGATGACCGTGGTGCTTTGGCACTTGGCAGAATTATGCCAAGCATTAAGGCCGAAGATAATTACGAGATTTTTCTTGTAATTAACAAATACAGGCCTTTAACCCCTGATGTGGAGTCAACCCTTGAAGTTATGGCCGAAATTGAAACAGCAGGTAGTTTTAAATTCACAGGAATTATTAATAATTCTAATTTGGGTGTTTTAACTACTGCCGAGGATGTTTTAAGTTCTACCGAATATGCCGAAAGTGTTGCAAAAGCCACAGGTTTGCCCCTGGCTTACACATCGGTTAACGAAACACTTTATAATGAACTTGAAGGTAAGATTGATAATCTACTTCCTTTAAAGCTTCAAAAGAAAATAAATTAAACTTTGTGAAAAGGAGTGCATAAATATGGCAAAGTTAACTTTTAAAACTGACAAATGCAAAGGTTGTGGTCTTTGCGTTGACGCATGCCCTAAGCAGGTTTTAGCACTAGCAAAGGACAAAATCAATAAAAAGGGACATAATCCTGTTGAAGCCGTAAACGAAGAGGCTTGTATTGGATGTGCTTTCTGCGCTACAATGTGTCCTGACTGTATTATTAAGGTTGAAAGGTAAGTGAAAAATATGGCTGATAAGGTTTTAATGAAAGGTAATGAAGCAATTGCCGAAGCTGCTATTATCGCAGGCTGTCGCCATTACTTCGGTTATCCTATAACTCCACAAACTGAAATTGCTGCTTATATGGCAAAAAGAATGCCTAAAATCGGTGGTTGTTTCTTACAAGCTGAAAGCGAAATCGCTGCTATTAATATGGTTTACGGTGTTGCTTCTACCGGCTTTAGAGTTATGACTTCTTCTTCAAGCCCCGGTATTTCTTTGAAGGGTGAAGGCATTTCTTACTTGGCAGGTGCTGATATGCCTGCATTAATCGTTAATATTCAACGTGGTGGTCCCGGTCTTGGCGGTATTCAACCCTCCCAATCAGACTATTTCCAAGCTACAAAGGGTGGCGCACACGGCGACTTCCATATGATAGTTTTGGCTCCTGCTTCGGTTCAGGAAATGGCTGATTTAACCGTTAAGGGCTTTGAATTGGCTGACAAGTATCGTATGACCTCTATGATTTTGGCTGATGGTACCATGGGTCAAATGATGGAGCCTGTTTCTCTTGATTTAGATGTTAAACCTGCTCCCGAAAAACCTTGGGCTACCAACGGTACTAATCTTGAGCGTGAACATAACATTACAAACTCTCTTTTCCTTTCTCCCGAAAAGTTGGAGGAAGAAAACTTTAAGCGTTACGATCGCTATAAGGTTATCGAAGAAAACGAAACAATGTATGAGGAGTATATGATGGAGGATGCAGAAATTTGCGTTTCTGCTTTCGGTATTGCTTCTCGTGTTGCTAAAAATGCTGTTGATGAAGCTCGCAAGCAGGGCATTAAGGTTGGTTTAATCCGTCCTATTACTCTTTGGCCTTTCCCCAAGGCTCCCTTCAAGAAGGCTGCCGAGCAGGTTAAGGGTATTATTTCTGTTGAACTTTCTATGGGTCAAATGATTGAAGATGTTCGTTTGGCTA
>JAZRBQ010000035.1:0-11363 GCA_045635145.1 Acutalibacteraceae bacterium
AACAAAAATCCTATAATAGAAACTGAAAGCCTTAATGTGCACAACACTTAAATCATACCAGAATCAATTTTTACACCAAAAGGTGTGGAAATAAAAAATTATTTTTAAAAACGCACGATACGTGCGGAAATTTTCGAAGGAGGAAAATCTCATGAAAAAAGCGCTATCCCTATTATTAGTAGCCATCCTTTGCCTCGGTTTATTTGCAGGCTGCGCAGGTGGCAAAGAAACCGGCCGTGTATATTGGCTCAACTTCAAACCCGAATCTGACGAAGTTCTTCAAGAAGTTGCAAAAATGTACACAGAAGAAACTGGTGTAGAAGTTAAAGTTGTTACTGCTGCTTCTGGTACTTACAATCAAACATTAAAGGCTGAATTGGACAAGGAAGAAGCTCCTACCATGTTCGTTATCGGTAACCAAGCTGCCGTTAAGGAATGGAAAGATTACGCTCTTAACCTTAAAGACAGCGCAATCGCAAAAGAACTTAACACAGATGCATACAATATGTATGACGAAGACGGCAACCTCGTTTCTATCGGTTACTGCTATGAATGCTACGGCATCATCGTTAACCCCGATTTAATCGAAAAAGCTGGCTACAAGATGGAAGACATCAAAAACTTCGAAGGCTTAAAGAAAGTTGCTGAAGATATCCACGCTCGCGCTAAAGAATTAGGCTTTGACGCTTTCTCTGCTTCTGACATGGATGATTCTTCTTCATGGCGTTTCACCGGTCACATGGCTAACCTTGAATACTACTATGAATCCAAGGAAGCTGGCGGTTGGAAAGAATGCCCTGCTGAACTCACCGGCAAATACATGGAAAACTTCAAGAACCTTTATGACCTTTGCATCAACAACAGCTTAACCGACGCTAAAGAATTAGCTACAGGCGGTCACGACGCTGCTAACCAATTCAAAACAAAGCAAGCTGCTTTCTTTGTAAACGGTTCTTGGGAATATGCTAACGTTTCTGAATCAGTTCCGAACGCTACAATGATTCCTTACTACTGTGGTGTTGAAGGCGAAGAAAAAGCTGGTCTCAACTGCGGTACTGAAAACTACTGGGCAATCAACTCTAAAGTAAGCGAAGCTGACCAAAAGGCTACTATGGACTTTATGGTATGGTGCGTAACCAATGCTGATGCTTCTCGCAAGTTAGTTGACACCTTCGGCGTAATGCCTTATAAGAGCGCTGCTGAATCTACCAACGGCTTCCTCGCTGCTGCTAACAAGTACGCTGCTGATGGTTGCTACGTAATGGATTGGGCAACAAACTATCAACCCAATGTTGACGAATATCGTAAAACTTTAGTATCTGCTCTTAACGATTACAACGCTGACCAAAGCGATGCTAACTGGGCAAAAGTTAAGACCGCTTTCGTAGATGGTTGGGCAGTTCAATACAAGGCAGTTAATAAATAATTTTAACTAAAATTAAATAGCTACTAATTAAACCCCTATGGCGAGGCGGCGAGATATTCGCCTCCTCGCCTGTAATTTTCCCTTCGAAAAACAAAAAAGGAGACTTTAAAATGAAAAAAAGGCGCCGTGAAATAAATGCCTTGCAGAAACCTATGGTGCGTTGGAGCCCATTTTTCCTTCTTCCAATGGTAGCGGCTTTTGCAATTGGCTTTGTATGGCCTTTTATACAAGGTATATATCTCTCATTTTGCGAATTTCGCCTTATCCGCGATGCAAAATGGGTAGGACTCAAAAACTATATTGAGGTATTTCAAGACAAAGGATTTTTGCGTTCCTTTGGCTACACAGCAGTTTTTGCTATCGTTAGTTTAGTTATCATAAACGTACTCGCTTTCTTGGTGGCTTACGTATTAACACTTGAAATTAAAGGTACCAACATTTTTAGAACCGTATTCTTTATGCCAAACCTTATCGGCGGTATTGTTTTAGGCTATATTTGGTCTATGATTTTTGATGGTATTTTATCACAATACGGTACATCCATTGTTCAAGAGTCCAGTTGGGGATTCTGGGGACTTATAATTCTTCTTTGCTGGCAACAAATCGGTTATATGATGATTATCTATATTGCAGGCTTGCAAGCAGTACCGGGCGATATGCTCGAAGCCGCTAAAATCGACGGTGCAAACGGCTTGCAAACCCTTACTCGTGTAATTATTCCGAACGTAATGCCTAGTATTACAATTTGTACCTTCT
The DNA here is from genome assembly GCA_045635145.1 of Acutalibacteraceae bacterium. Taxonomy (GTDB): domain Bacteria; phylum Bacillota; class Clostridia; order Oscillospirales; family Acutalibacteraceae; genus UBA737. The sequence continues at coordinate 2,183 of JAZRBQ010000035.1, forward strand.
TAGCGCTCACCAACGGCTTTAAGTTATTCGACCAAAACTTAGCTTTAACAGGCGGTCTGCCTTATATTATCAACCCCGACGCTTCAACAATTAAAACAACCGAAATGGTAGCCCTTAATATTTATTCTACCTTCTATGGTCAAAACACCAGTGGCCCCGGTTTTGCACAAGCTAAGGCTGTTATATTCTTTATAGTTGTTGCAACTATAAGTATTTTGCAGCTTTCAATCACAAGAAAGAAGGAGGTACAGCAATAATGGCAAAGAAACTTTCTTCCCCCAATAACAGCGTAGGTAAAACCATTCTTACCGTTATAATGTCTATCGTAAGCATTATTTATGTTTTGCCTGTATTTGCAGTTGTTATGAACTCCTTTAAAGCAAACACCTTCGTTAAAACCGATACTTTCGGTTGGCCATCGGGTGAATCTTTCGTTGGTTTTGCAAACTTTATAAAAGGTATGACCTTTGGTAACTACCCCTTTATAAAAAGTGTTTTATACAGCGTTACTATTACCGTTTTATCCACATTTTTAATTCTTTTATTCACATCAATGGCTGCTTGGTATATTACAAGACGCGACACATTGGTTTGCCGTTTGATTTACTTCCTTTGCGTATTCTCAATGGTAGTACCATTCCAAATGGTAATGTATCCCTTATCAAAAACTGCCGAAAAATTTGACCTTAACACACCTTGGACTATTCCCGTTATTTATTTAGGTTTCGGTGCAGGTCTTGCGGTGTTTATGTTCTCGGGCTTTGTAAAGGGAATTCCCTTAGAAATTGAAGAAGCCGCAGCGATCGACGGCTGTAATCCATTCCGTATATTCTTCACTGTTGTTCTTCCTATGATGAAACCTACACTCATTTCTGTTGGTATTTTGGAAATTATGTGGGTTTGGAACGACTACCTATTACCATATTTATCACTCGACATTAACGAATATAGAACTATTCCGATTCATATTCAATACTTAAAAGGCAGCTACGGCACAGTGGATTTAGGTGCTACAATGGCTTTAATTCTCCTTAGTATTATTCCTGTTGTTATCTTCTATCTGCTTTGCCAAAAGCACATCATAAAGGGGGTTGCCGCAGGTGCTGTTAAAGGATAATAAAATTGAAAGAAGCAGCGGTATTCTAATGCCGATTTTCTCCCTTCCGTCACCTTACGGTATTGGCACACTCGGCGAAGCCGCACGTGATTTTATCGATTTTTTGGCTGAATCCAAACAGGCTTGGTGGCAAATTTTACCCGTTGGTCCCACAAGCTATGGCGATTCGCCTTATCAAAGCCCCTCTACCCACGCGGGTAACCCTTACTTTATCGACCTTGATATTCTAGTAAGCGACGGTCTTTTAAAACAATCTGAAATTGACGAACTTTTTTGGGGTGATGACCCAACTTTAGTTGATTACGGCGCACTTTACCAAAACCGCTATACCCTTTTGCAAAAGGCTTGTGACCGCGGTTGGAAAAAAGATGCCGATAAAATAGCCGCTTTCCAAGAAGAAAACGCTAATTGGCTACCCGATTATGCGCTGTTTATGGCGGTTAAAAAACATTTTGGTATGCGTTGCTGGCTTGAATGGCCCGACGAAGATATCCGCCTTAGAAAACCCGAAGCTGTCGCCTTTTATACAGAAAAATTGGCTAGCGACATTCGCCTTTTCACCTTCATTCAATACCTTTTCTTTGGTCAATGGAATGAACTTCGCGAATATGCACACGAACAAGGCGTTGGTATTATCGGTGATATTCCGATTTACGTAGCACTTGATTCGGTTGACGTTTGGGCTTCACCCGAAAGCTTCCAGTTAGATGAAGAAGGCTTCCCCACCGAAGTTGCGGGCGTACCACCCGACCAATTCACAGCCGAAGGTCAGCTTTGGGGCAATCCGCTTTACAATTATGAATATATGCAATCCAACGGCTACAAATGGTGGATTGACCGTATCGGCGGAGCTTCCAAGCTTTACGACATTGTTCGTATTGACCATTTCCGCGGTTTTGAAAGCTATTGGGCAGTACCCTACGGCGAAACAACCGCTATGAACGGCCATTGGGTAAAGGGCCCCGGTATGTCACTTATATCGGTCCTTAAAAACTGGTTCCATAACATAAGCTTTATTGCTGAAGATTTGGGTTACCCATCGGCAGAGGTTGTGCAGTTGCTTCACGATTCCGAATTCCCCGGAATGAAGGTTCTAGAATTCGCATTTGACCCGAATGAAAGCAGTGTATATCTTCCCCATGCATACCATAAAAACTGTGTTTGTTACACAGGCACCCACGATAACGACACCTTAATGGGTTGGTTCTCGACACTTGAGCCTGAAAACTTAAAAATGGTTAAGGAATACTTAGGATTAAGCGAAAATGAAGGCTATATGCAGGGTATTATCCGTGGCGGTATGAGTAGTGTTGCGCGTCTTTTCGTAGCACAAATGCAAGACTATCTACAGCTCGACAATTCGGCTAGAATTAACACCCCCGGCACTCCCGACGGTAACTGGCGTTGGAGAATGCAAAAAGGCCAAATCCCCAAAGATTTAAGTAGTTGGCTTAAACACATAACAAAGCTTTACAACCGTTAAAATACTTAAATTCCATCGCCCCGAAAAGCAATAGCTGCGGGGCGATGTTTTTTTATTTTCTATTGCTAATAAAACAATTGAAAAATTTTGCAAATAGGTATATAATAACTTTGAATAATTTAAGAGGTATATATATGACTACACGCAAAGAAAAGTTAAATTACATAACTACCGCCGCTATTATTGCTGCAATTTATGCGGCACTCACCTATTTGGGCGCGGTTTTTGGTCTTTCTTACGGACCTATACAGTTACGTTTTTCGGAAGCACTTACAATTTTACCGGTCTTCACCCCCGCCGCAATACCCGGCCTTACTGTTGGCTGTTTTATTGCAAACATCGGCTCGTTCAATTTGCTTGATATGGTTTTTGGCACACTTGCAACCCTTATTGCCGCCATATTAACCAGAATGTTTAAGGATATAAAGTTTAAAGGCTTACCCCTTTTGTCGCTTTTCCCACCCGTTATTGTTAATGCTATCATCATCGGGCTTGAGATTGCAATTTTCTTCCTACCTGACGGGCTTTCACTTTACGGCTTTTTAATCTCAGCCTTAGAAGTGGGTATAGGTCAGCTTATTGTTTGCTATGCATTAGGCATTCCTTTTTATTTAACCGTTCAAAAAACCAAGCTAATAAAACTTTTTAAGGTGGAAAATAAATGAAAAACCTTATAAACTTTCGCAAAACCATAATGCGCCTACTCAAGATCCTAATTATCGCATCTATTACCTTTTCATTCGTGCAAACTTGGGTTTCGCATTATACGTCGTCACTCTTCAGCCGTAACGGTAACTATCTTGTAATATTCTCATTCGTATTTATTTTATCGCTCTTTTGTTCACTTTACGGCGCCTTTAAAATCGGCATTTACCGCATACACGAACTAATTTATAGTTTTTCGCTCTCAATCATTATTACAAACTTCCTTATGTATTTGGAATTGAGCCTTATCGCGCGTGAAATGGTGCCCGTTACCCCGCTTTTAATAAACGTTTTATTCCAATTTTGTATTGCCTTTATCGGTTGCACCTGCGGTAACACCGTTTATTTTAAGCTTTACCCTGCAAGGCAGTTGGTAGCTATCTTCGGCGACGATGCCACAGGCTTTAAGCTTATAAACCGTATGAGTCATTTGCCCGAACGCTTTAAAATTGTTCGCGGTGTGAATGCCAACACCACCTCTATTGAAGATATTAAAAAATGTATTGCACCGTATGACGGCGCAATCATTTGCGATATTGACAAAAACATTGAAAAACAAATTTACGCCTTTTGCTATGCCAAGGAAAAGCGTATTTATATGCTCCCCGCTATAACCGATATTATAATAAACCACAGCTACGAAATTCAAATAGGCGACACCCCCGTTATTATGAGTCGCAACCGCGGTCTTACCGCCGAACAGCGTATTTTAAAACGCACTATGGATATTGTTGTATCGGCATTGGCACTGATAATTACAAGTCCCTTTATGCTTTTTGCCGCTCTTGCTATTAAGCTAGACGATGGCGGACCGATTTTCTTTAAGCAAAACCGCATTACCAAGGACGGCAAAATCTTTAACGTTTTAAAATTCCGTTCTATGATAGTTGATGCCGACAAGGACGGCGCTAAAAAAGCCGAAGTCGGTGACGACCGTATAACCAAGGTAGGCAGGTTTATCCGCGCTTGTCGAATTGACGAATTGCCCCAGCTCATTAACGTATTAAAGGGCGATATGTCGCTCGTAGGTCCGCGACCTGAACGTATTGAAAACGTTTATGAATATTCCAACGCCTACCCCGAATTTGAACTTCGCCACAAGGTAAAGGGCGGTATTACAGGCTACGCACAGCTTTACGGCAAATACAACACAAGCCCGAAGGATAAGCTTAATATGGACTTGATTTACATCGAAACCTATTCGATTGTGCAAGATATTAAGTTACTTATTTTAACCATTAAAATTTTATTTATGAAAGAAAGCACCGAAGGCTTTGATGCTTCGGCAAACGCTAATATTAAAGCTCCAAAAACCAAAAAAACAGGAGAAAACGATGGAACTCAACCGTAAAAACTTCAAAAAAATACTGCTTTTAGTATTTTTATCGGCAATTATTATCTACGCCGTTTTTAATATGACAAGCTTTTTTGCCCTGCTTTCAAAAGCGGTTTCTTTTGTAAGCCCCGTTATTGCGGCGCTTTGCATTGCCTTTATTTTAAACGTTTTACTAGGCGCACTTGAAAACAAGGTGTTTCGCTTTATGGACAAGGCAAAGCTAAAATTTTTCAGAAAAGCCAAACGTCCGCTTTGCTTGGTACTTACCTATGCCTTAGCGCTCGGTATAATCGCCCTTTTAGTTTTAGTAATTATACCCGACATTGTTGACACTATGCTTTACATAGTTAAAACCTTGCCGTCTTTCCTTGAAAATGCGCATAAATGGTTGGTTGAAGTGGCGCAAAGATTTAATATACCCGCAGAAAACATACCCGAACTTAAATTCGACATTGATGCTCTAACCAAAACATTGCAAAAGTTCCTTGTGGGTTATTCCAGCAGTATTGTTGACGGCGCTGTTAACGTGACCTCGTCAGTAGTATCGGCACTTTATAACGCATTGTTCAGCATCATTATTTCGGTTTATATTCTAGCTCAAAAGGAACGTATCGGCAGTTTTGTTAAACGCACAATAGACACGTTTTTACCTCAAAGAGCAGCCTACACCACCTACTACATCTCGGTACGCGCTTCCGAATCCTTTTCACGCTTTATCGGCGGTCAGTTGATTGAGTCGGTAATTTTAGGTGTACTTTGCTATATCGGTATGCTTATCTTCCGCTTCCCCAACGCGCCTATTATTTCGGTTTTAATTGCAGTTACTTCATTAGTACCCGTTGTAGGTGCATTTGCGGGTGTTTCGGTAGGATTCCTTTTAATCCTTATTACCGACCCCATAAAAGCCCTTTTGTTTGTGGTATTTATACTTATTTTGCAACAAATCGAAGGCAACCTTATCTACCCGCGTGTTGTTGGTAAGGCCGTAGGTCTTCCAGCCGTAATCGTTATAAGTGCTGTGCTTGTGGGCGGTAACGTTGGCGGAATACTCGGGGCGCTTTTGGGCGTTCCCCTTTCAGCCCTTGCATACACCCTCGTTAAAGAGGCTATCGACAAACCCAAACTCAAACCCAAAAAGAAAAATAAGGCATAAAGAAAAGCGAGTGTTACCACTCGCTTTTTTATTATAAAATTATAAGTTCTTTCGGGCTATGGGTTAGGTTTTCATATCCGTCATCGGTTACAAGCACCATATCTTCAATTCGCACGCCGAATTCATTTTCAAGATAAATACCGGGCTCTACCGTCATTATCATTCCGCTTTCAACCTTACTTTCATCGCGTGTATTAAAGGCGGGGTTTTCGTGAATTTCAAGACCTAAGCTATGACCAAGGCCATGACCGAAGCAACCTTCAAAGCCGTTTGCATATATATAATCACGCGCAATAGCGTCAACTTCCTTGCAAACCGCACCCGCTTTAACTGCATTTGCCGACATCTCCTGCGCTTTAAGCACCGTTTCATAAACGTATCTTTGACGGTCACTTACTTCACCAATTGCGACTGTACGTGTCATATCCGAACAGTAGCCCGCGTATCTGGCGCCAAAGTCCATTGTAAGAAAATCGCCTTTTTCGAGTTTCTTATCGGTCGGTACACCGTGCGGAAGGGAAGAATTTTTACCCGAAACCACAATAAAATCAAAGGCAATACCTTCGCTACCGTTTTGGCGGGCAAAGAATTCCATATCGAGCGCGATTTCCTTTTCGGTTTTACCTGCTTCAATACGGGTTAAGATATAATCAAAAGTTTTGTCGGTAATAGCCTGTGCCTGCTTTATAAAGCCGATTTCTTGCGCGTCCTTTATAGCGCGAAGCTTTAAAATAGCGTCCTGTATTTTTGTATCAGCCGATACTGTCACACCGTCTAAATTTGCCTTAAGTTTAGAATAAAGTGCCAAATTTATAGTATCAGTTTCTAATAAAACTTCGCTTATTTTTTCTTCCGCCAACACTTCGGCAATTTGCTTAATACTATCGGTGCAGAGGCGAACTTCCATATCTTTTACAGTAGCCTTCGCCTTTTCGATATAACGAAAATCAATAAGCAAAACGGCTTTTTTTGCGGTAATCACCACAATACCCGCCGATGAATGAAAGCCTGTAAAATACATACGGTTGGTATCGTCAAAAATCAAAACTGCCTGATTTTCTAATAAATTGCTTTGTAATTTTTCGATTCTTTTTTTCATTTTCATTCTCCTAAAACGTTTACCGCCTTGTGCGATAGCATAAAAACGGCAAACATATTTATTAGTAACATTATTCCGTTAAAAAATTCGGCAATGCGCCAAGCAAAATCCACCTTTACAATCGCGCCGATTATGCAAAACAGCGGATATATAAAAACATAAATTTTAACACCGTTTTGCCCAAACAAAAAACGGCTGCATTCTATACCGTAGGTAGCCCAACCAACCACACTTGCGAACCCAAAAAGCAAAAGCATTGTCGCCAATAATCCGTTTGATGCCCCACCGAATACGGTCGAAAATGACCTAGCCACAAGCCCACTTGAAGCCACGCTGTTATAATCTATAATAACCCCGCTGCAAAGAATTGTCAATGCCGTAAGGGTGCAAATCACCAAAGTATCCACAAAAACTTCAAACACACCGTAAAGCCCTTGGGTTTTAACATTAGCATCCTTTGCCGAAGCGTGTGCTATACCCGCCGTGCCCAGTCCCGCTTCGTTTGAAAAAATCCCCTTTTGCGCCCCCGTTATCACAGTACTGAAAAACGAGCCTACTGCACCACCTGTTACCGCCTTTGGCGAAAAAGCGCCTTTAATAATATTCAAAAAAGCCTTGTCTAAGCAATTATAATTTTTGCCAATAATAATAAGGCAAAGAACCATATAAAGCGCCGCCATTATAGGCAATAGATAACTACTTGCCTTAACGATTTTTTGCGCGCCACCTATTATTACCGCAGCAACACAAACACATAAAACAATACCTACTAAAAGCTTTATATAAAAATTATTGCTTATTACCTGTGTTGCCGCGTTTACCTGTGTTATATTGCCCGTTGCAAAGCTTGAAAAAACACCGCCAATGCTAAAAATTACTGCTAAAATTCGGTATTTTTGCCCCAAACCGTCTTTAATATAATACATCGGACCGCCGAAAAATTCGCCCTTGTCACTTTTGCGAAAATATAAAGCAATTACAATTTCACTAGCCTTTACACACATACTTAAAAAAGCGGTTATCCACATCCAAAAAACCGCTCCCGCACCACCAAGTGATACCGCCGCCGCAACCCCCGCAATATTGCCCGTACCAACCGTTGCCGCAAGGGAATTGCACATAGCCCCAAAGGAAGAAATACCGTTTTCACTCCCTTTTACAGAAAAAAGCGAAAACTTTATAGCCGCAAATAGCCGCCTTATTTGAAAACCACGCGTTTTTACCGTTAAATAAACCCCAATAACTACCAGTAACACGAAGGGTAACATACCCGAAAGCAAGCCTTCAATAAACAAAAAAACCTTTTCCATAACCATAACCCTTATACTTTTTATTTATTGATACGGAAATTTAAAAATATTTATGATACTTGTTGAAATTTTTGTGTATTTATAGTATAATTTTTTTGTATATTCAGATTGGGGTGAGTCTATATAGTTTATCTAGATAACAGCGCAACCACAAAACCTTGTAGTAAAGCAATTGAATATATGCTAACCGCGGTGAATGAAAATTGGGGTAACCCATCTTCGCTTCACGCCCTTGGTATGAATGCCGAAATCGCGGTAGATAACGCCCGCGAATGCATTGCAAAATTTATTGCCGCCTCACCCAAAGAGATTATTTTTACCTCATGCGGCACCGAAGCCAATAATATGGCGGTAATGTCGGCATTACACCGCAAAAACCGTGGCAACCGCGTTATTACCACCGCTATTGAGCACCCCTCGGTTCTAGAGGCTGTAAATTCACTCAAAAAATTCGGGTTTGAGGTTATAACCCTAAAGCCTGACGAAAAAGGGGTTATTTCCCTTTGCGACCTTGAAAACGCCCTTAATGATAAAACCGTGCTTGTAAGCATTATGCTTGTAAATAACGAAACAGGCGCTATCCAGCCTATAAAGGCCGCGGCCGAGCTTACACATAAAAAAGCACCGCACGCCTTTTTCCATTGCGATGCGGTACAAGCCTTTGGCAAAATGCCCATAAACGTTAAAAATTTGGGTGTAGATATGCTAACGGTTAGCGGTCATAAAATACACGCGCCAAAGGGCATCGGATTTTTATACCTTAGCCAAAAAACACACATTGCCCCCTTGCTTTCAGGCGGCGGACAAGAAAACGGTATGCGCTCCGGCACCGAATGTGTGCCCCTAATTTGCGCTTTAAAGGGTGCGGTTGAAGAGCTTCCCAACCTTGATGCCACCCTTAAAACTCGAAAAGAGCTTTACGACTACACCATAGAGCAATTACTGCAAAACAATTTGGCAACCATAAATTCAGATGAA
>JAZRBQ010000036.1:0-4279 GCA_045635145.1 Acutalibacteraceae bacterium
AGCATCGTCAACACGACCGTATTGGCCGCTAGCCTTTTCTAAAGCTTCGTTAGCGTCCATACCCTTTTTAATCATATCCATCATTTTGCCAAGATGAACGAACTTGTAACCAATGATAGTATCATTTTCGTCAACAGCAATTTTGGTGATGTAGCCTTCAGCAAGTTCAAGATAACGGGGACCCTTTGCAAGAGTTGCATAGGTTGTACCGCACTGTGAACGAAGACCCTTACCTAAGTCTTCAAGACCTGCACCGATGGGAAGACCATCTTCAGAGAATGCAGTTTGTGTACGACCATAAACGATTTGTAAGAACAATTCGCGCATAGCGGTGTTGATAGCATCGCATACAAGGTCGGTATTAAGTGCTTCAAGAATTGTTTTGCCAACAAGAATTTCAGAAGCCATAGCAGCCGAGTGAGTCATACCCGAGCAACCAATAGTTTCAACCAATGCTTCTTGAATGATACCCTCTTTAACGTTAAGAGTAAGTTTACAAGTACCTTGTTGGGGTGCGCACCAACCGATACCGTGGGTAAGACCGGAAACGTCTTTAACTTCCTTTACTTGAACCCATTTGCCCTCTTCCGGAATGGGAGCAGGACCCTGATATGTACCCTTAGCTAAGGGACACATATTTTCTACTTCATGTGAATAGTTCATAGAATGTACTCCTTTCGGTTATATGTTAATATTATAACAAACTTATAATAAAAACTCAATAGTATAAATGACAAATTTTTATGATATTTGCGCGATTATACTGTCAAAATAATCATAAGCATCGTCGCGCTCTTTTTCTATTAATTCCTTTTTCTCATCAAAAGGAATTTCTAATTGCAAAATTTTGTGAATTTCGGATTTTAAAATTTCAGTCCTGCCAAGCGCCAAATTAACAAGTTCTTTGCGCATTTTGTTTTGTTCATCGGTTTTAACAAGCTCGTTACAAAGCTTAGTAACCTTAATTACCGCCTGACCTATAACCGTAGCGGCATAGCTCATCTCACTTGAAAGTTGAATTTCATCTAACTGTTGCTTTAAAGCTTCCTCTACTGCTGAATTATCTTCAGCTTTTTGCGGGTCTTCAGTTTCCGAAATTTCAGGAAGTTCCGGTATGGTAGTTTCTTCAAAAATTTCACTCCCGTCGGATTCGTCGTCCTTAATTTCAATTTTGATTTCCGACAATTCTTCATCTTCTAAAGATTTTGGGTCTATTATGATGGTTTCCGTAATTTCCAAAGCTTCTTCGGGCACTACATCAACCGTGTTTTCTTCTAACTGTGCCTTTAACTCTTCAATTTGGGTTTTATAATCAGAAATCACACCATAAAGCCTTTGGTTACTATCGGCAGTTTCCTTAAGTTCCTTATGTAAGTAATGATTTTCGCGTAATAAATCTTTTTTACTAAATCCCGCATAGGCAGTTTTGCAGCGTAAAGGAGGTATTATTTTAACAAAAACGGTGCAGAGTAAAATCATTATCAAGACACCAAAACAGTCAAGCAAAAAGTCCCGCAATTCACAACTTCTTCCCCAAACGTAGTTTTGGTGAATTTCATCACTTGCCGCATATAAAAAGCATATAACGTTCGCCCAAGCAAATCGGGTAAAAAACTTGAGTTTTACATAGCTTATAAGGCTCAAAAAAGCGAAAAATCCCAAAATTGCGTATATGCCAATATGAGCGGTCTTACGCGCTATAAACTGATAACCTTCAACAATTTGTATTTTTTCTTCTTGAGTTAAATCCTCAAAATTCGGGTAAAATTTTTCAGCCACAGCCTCAATAAATTGTCCACTAACATTAGATGAAGCATTAGCATTTTGGTGGGAAAAATTAAAAATTAATGCCATCCAAAGAACAAGCAAAACAATACTTAAAACCCTTAAAAATGAACGCATAAAACTCACTCCTTAAAAGAAAACCGCCACAAACGTCAGTGGCGGTTTTAATATTAGCCTACTTTTTTGTAATAGCTCATCGGGTTTGCCCAAGCGCCGTTAACCGCAATACCAAAGTGCAAATGCGCACCTGTGGAACGGCCTGTAGAGCCAATATAACCAATTGTTTGGCCTTTTTTAACCTTTTGACCTAATTTAACCGTTATTTTAGACATATGCGCGTAATAAGCAACGTAGGTTTTGCCGTTGCGCGTACCATGGTTTATAGTAACATAGTTACCGTATCCGCTACCGCAACAGTTACGTACAGGCTTTTTCGCATAGTTATGTGTACAGCTGTTGGAATAGGTAGTAACCACACCGTCGGCAATAGCGATTATCTTATCGCCCCAACAGTTGCCGTTTGCAATATCGATACCGTTGTGCATTCTACCCCAGCGCCAACCATAGTATGAAGAAATACGCGAAACGGTGGGTGTCGGCCACAAGAAACTGCCACCATCATAAACCAAATTGCCGGCGCCGTTACCCGAAGCATTAAGAATTGCATTAAGTTCACTTTGCATCTGCTTTAATTCTTTTTCAACTTCGGCATTTTCATTCTTAACTTCGTTTTGGTCTTTTCTGATTGAATTAATTACCGACTGAATTGCGCCTTCTTCCTTTGCAAGTTCAGCCTTCTTCGCATCGATTGTCTTTTTAATATCAACCTGTTCTTCCAAAAGCTTTTTGTTAGCTTCTTGCTTTTCTTCAAGCTTTTTAATTTCAGCAACAAGCTCTTTAATCATCTTCTTGTCACGAGCCGAAACCGAAGCCGTAAGCTGTGAAAGCTGCAAAAAATCGGAAAAATCATCCGCGCCGAGAAGTATTTGAACGTTACTACCGGGATTGCTCATATAAATCGCGCGAAGGCGCTTTTTAAACGCTAATTTGTCAGCTTCAATTTGCTTATTGTTTTCCTTGATTTCTGCCTTGTTTTCAGCAATTTTTTCGTTAATAGAATCAATTTGCCTGTTGCAAACGTCAATTTGACTTTGAACGTTAGCCATTTTACGCTCGATAGCGTTTTTAAGGCTTTGCTGTTCGTTAATTTTGCCTTGATATTTTTTGATTTCAGCTTCAAGCTTTTTTGATTCTTGCTCTAATTTGCTGATTTCATTTTGTAATTCTGATTTGGATGCTGCACCTGCATCAATTATAAAGGTTGCGGTAAAAACTAAAACCACCGCCATTACAAGTGACACAGATTTTAAGATTTTTTTATGCATATAATCTCCTTAAAATAGGTTATATTGCCGCAAATTCGCTTCCCTCTTTACGAAGGTATTTACTAATCATAATAACACTACCGATAACACCGGCTACCATACCAATACCCAAGAACATTAAGAGTAAAGTCCATACCATATCGCCAAACGGAATTACGCCGCCGAATGTGCGCACGATGTTTTCTGTAGCGATGCGGTAGAAGAAGTATAATAAACCTTCAGCAATCAATGCCGAAATAAGCCCGATTACCATACCTTCAACCACAAATGGTACTCTTACAAAGGTATCGGTAGCGCCCACAGCCTTCATAATGCTTATTTCAAGCTTGCGGGTGTACATAGTAACACGTATGGTATTTGAAACTATAACCAATGAAATGATTAAAAGTATAATAATAATCCAAATACCTGCCACGGTTATACCGTTCTTTATTGCCGCAAGTGTGTCGGCAAGCGCGCTGTTAGATTGAATTGAAGAAACACCATTGAGTTTAGAAATTTCTTTAACTGTTTCTTCAAAACGTTCCATATCCGTCAAGGAAACCTTAGCCGCACAAGGAAGCGGATTTTCTTTTTCACCCTCTAAGAAGGTGAAGAAATCTCTGTCCTCTTCGGGTATTGTTTGTATCGCGGTTTCCAAGCCTTCTTCACTTGTAACAAAGGTTACCGAAGCCACATTATCAAGCTTTGCTATTTGGTCACAAAGAGCTTTTGCCTCTTCTTCATTATGAATCACATAATCCGAAGGTTTAATGCCGTTTTTATCGGCCTTTTCTGTAGTTTCGGTTTTATTTTCAGTCTCTTTATCGGTAGAATTAGTGTCTTCTACATTAGCTCCATCGCCGTAAAGCGCCCAGGAATAATCCTTCATATAAGCCATTACAACGTTTTGTTTTTCAAGGTTGCCCATCGCCATATTAGCATTTTCGGAAATCATAACCGCAATGCCCATAATAACCATACAAGCAACCAAAACGCCAACCGAAGCGATTGTCATAAGACGGTTTGTCCAGGTGTTTTTAATGCCTTCTTTTACGAGGTATCTTACACTGCTTAATTTCATTATAAGGCACCTCCTGCATTGTCGGCAACAATCTTACCGCCATCAA
>JAZRBQ010000037.1:0-4608 GCA_045635145.1 Acutalibacteraceae bacterium
TGCCGATTACATTGAATCAGGCAAATTAACCTTTGAAGAAGCTTATAACGAATTCAACGAAATCGAAGAAACCGACGACGAAGAAGAAACCGAAGAAGACCACGAAGACCATGACCACGCCGAACCTAAAGACGCTTACGCATCGGTAATCGGTGCTGACGGCACAGGCTACGAACACGATTATTACAAAGATATTAAGAAAATGAAAACAGGCGAAATCAAGGTTATCGAAATGGATGATGATGCCGGCTGTCTTCTTGTTATAAAGCAAGATATTGAAGCTGACGATTACTACCTTGAAGAGATGGATATGACCGTTCGCCACCTTCTTAAAGATGCTGAATATACCGAAAAGATGGATGAAGAAGCTAAAAAGCTTGAAGCCGAAATCAACAAGTATGCAGTAAATCAATTTAAGGTTAAAAAGATTGTTGAACCCGATTACGGCTATTAATCCCTGACTTTTATTAAGGAACGGTTTTTACACCGTTCCTTATGTTTTTTATAAAACTATTGACAAAAAGAATTTTTAGGTGTATCATTGTTGTAGTACAGCGATACAGAAGGAGGTTTTCATATGGCATGGAATTTTTCATCCACAAAACCCGTCTATATCCAAATTGCCGAACGCATTATTGTTTCAGTGCTTTCGGGCGAGTATAAACCGGGTGCGCAAATTCCCTCAGTACGTCAGTTGGCAATGGAAGCTGCGGTAAACCCCAACACCGTTCAACACGCCTTTTCCGACCTTGAAAACAACGGTGTAATTATATCTCGCGGTACTTTGGGGCGCTTCGTTACCGAAGATACTGCTATCATTGATAGCTGCCGCAAGAAACAGGCGGAGCTTACTGTCGATGAATTTATTGAAAAAATTCAAAAACTATCAGTAAGCCGCGACGAAATTATCACAATGATAGGAGAGAAAATGGAATGAATATTCTTGAATGTAAAGACCTGACTAAATCCTACAAAAAGAATGTCCCCGTGCTTGATAAACTGAATTTACAAATTCCTTCGGGTAGAATTGTCGGTCTTTTAGGACCCAACGGTTGCGGCAAATCCACACTTATTAAGCTAATTTCAGGTCTTTTGCAGCCTGATTCGGGCGAAATTCTTGTTGACGGTATGCCTGTGGGTGAAAAGACCAACGCTCTTATTTCCTATTTGCCCGAGCGTACATATTTCAACTCTTGGATGCGCGTATCACAACTTATTGATTATTTTGATGAGTTTTATGAAGATTTTGACGCTGTTCGCGCCCTTGCGCTTATGAAGGATTTAAATATTAATCCCCATTCAAAGCTCAAATCGCTCTCTAAAGGTACTAAAGAAAAGGTTCAGCTTATTCTTGTTATGTCACGCGATGCTAAGCTATATTTACTCGACGAGCCAATAGCAGGTGTTGACCCCGCTGCCCGCGAATATATTTTAAGCACCATTGTAAGCAACTATAATCCCCATGCTGCAATTATTATAACCACCCACCTTATCACCGACGTTGAGCAGGTATTGGACGATTTCGTTTTCTTAGGCTTTGGCGGTACTATTTTAATGTCCGGCAACGCCGAAGAAGCCCGTAACGAAAACGGTAAATCGCTTGACCAACTCTTTAGGGAGGTATTCAAATGTTAAAAAAGCTTCTTAAATACGATTTTAAATCGGTCTTCAAATATTGGTGGATTGCCGCAGTAAGCGCCACTGCCCTTTCGGTTTTAGGCGGTTTTTGTCTTAAAATTTTAGTCGATTCTACCGCAGAAGAAACAGTATTTCAACCCCCTGAAGTGCTTACCATTTCATCTTCACTTTTGTTAATGCTCACCATTATGGCGATTAGTGCGTTTAGTGTAATCTCCGCAATTTTACTTTTTGTAAGATTTTATAAAAACTTCTTTACTGATGAAGCATATCTCACCTTTACCCTTCCTGTAAAACGCTCCACACACCTTAATTCTAAGCTTATTTTAGGCTTTGTAACCCAATTGGCAACAGGTGCTGTTATAATTCTTGATGCCGCATTAATTATTGTAATCGGCCTTGCTGATAAAATCTTCAAAAAAGAAGTTTGGGAAGAATTCATATTGTTAGCCAAAGAATTCTTTAAAGAAGTTGATGCTTACTTTTGGGTTTTCTTGCTTGAAACACTCTTTATTATGTTGATTATTTCTATCGCAGGCTTGCTTTTCACCTATGCTTGTATCACCTTTGCTTCAATGATTACCAAAAAAGCAAAGTTAATCACCGCAATCGGTATTTATTACGGTGCAACAAGTGTTGTATCTTTCGTTTTTTCAATGATTTATCTATTCGGTGTAGATACTATTATAACCTTCTTGGATAAGCTTCCCGAAAATTCAGCAAATCTTATTATTGTTTTAATTGCACTTGTGGTGCTGTTATTTGTGGCGATGATTTGCACATTGCTTTACACCTTCGAACAATGGATGCTTGACCGCAAGCTTAATCTGGCATAAGGAGGAAAGAAAAATGAAAAAAATATTATCAATTTTGGTTGTGGCTTTAGTTTTACTTTCCTGCTTTAGCTTTAGCGCTTTCGCTATCGAAGAAATAGAACTCGACGAAGGCGAAAATTTAGCTTTCACACCGTATGACACCGTTACCTTTTCAGACGACTATAAAGAAATGCAAATAGGTGTTTACAGCTACACTCGTTTTAATACCGACAGGTTGAATATTTATCCTTATCTTGAAATTAATAATAAAATTATTTTAACCGATAACCAAGAGAAAGAAATAGATTACATCAACTTAGAATCCGGTGAATACGGCGAAACAATCACAGCATATTTAAACTTTAAAGACGGTTCAACCATTACTGCCAATTTTTTAATGAATGATTATATTAAAGAATATGAGCGTATGCAAACCGCCGATTCGGCAGACCTTCATATAATATTCAATAGTTATTGGGATTTAAACGAAGAAGAAATTGTAGTATCAGGAATTCATACTAAATTCAAGGGTGAAAAAACCGAAATAGTTATCACCTCTGATGATTTTTGGGTAATCGAATCTTTCCCCGTTTACATCAAATCACTTGAATATAATTTCTTTGTTGAAGAGGGTTATCTTATAAATTTAGATGACGAGTACTACTATATCGACTACGCAGATTTCGAGTTAGATTATAACGACTTTGACTACTACGATTATAAGGGATCCGCCTATAAAATAACCGACCTTGCCCTAATACAAGAAATTGAAGAAGCCATAGACAAGTATTACGCCGACGATTACGGCATTTTCTTTAATGATAATTTCACCCAAGTGGTATCAAAAATATTTATTACCCTCGTTTTCGCGGTAATTCCTTTTGCAATATTTGTTTTAACTCTAATCTTTGTAATTAGGTCTAAAACAAAGTACAAAAAGCTTTACCTTACCACTTGCATTCTTTCAGCAGCCGAACTGATAACACTTGCAATAATTTTAATCATCACATAATAAGTTAAAGGACTTGAGAAATCAAGTCCTTAATTTTTTAAATAAATAATGACATTTTCGACAAAATATGCTAAAATATCCCTAGGTGATATTTATGTTTTTTAAAACTCAAGAATCTATCCCGCAAGGTTTAGGCTTTAAATCCTTTGATTTAACCCATTTACTATGGCTTTTTGCAATAGCAGTTGCTTGTGTGTTGGCTTCTATATTTTACAAAAAAATAAGCCAAACCGGGCAAGACAAAATGCTAAAATCTTTAGGAATTGCAATAATAGCACAAGAAATGCTTAAAAATATTATTGTGGCGGCAATGGGCGAATTTGAAGTGGGTTATCTCCCCTTTCATTTATGCGGAATAAATATCTTGCTAATAGCATTCGATATTTTCAAACCCACCAAAACCGTACGCGCGTTTCTTTACTTCTTCTGCATACCGGGTGCCGCATTAGCCCTTTTGTTCCCCAACTGGACCGAAGTACCATTTTTAAACTTCTTCCACCTACATAGCTTTATAGTCCATGCACTTTTGGTAATGTATCCCCTGCTGCTTATTACAAGCGGTCAGCTAGAGCTCAAATTCAACGATATGCCAAAGAGCATAGGCTTGCTTATAATAATGGCTATACCCATTTATTTTTTAAATATGTTGTGGGACACAAACTTTATGTTTTTAATGCAGCCCGATAAGGGTAACCCGCTTGAAATGTTTGAAAAATTGTTTGGTAATCACCTTTGGGGCTTCCCTATTTTATTACCATTGGTTGTAGGATTAATGTACTTACCTGTCTTTATTGTGAATAAGGTTAAAAACAACAAAATAACCATAGAACAAAAAGAATACGAAGTTACTACAAAATAGCAGAAAGGACTTATGGATTAACCATAAGTCCTTTAATTACATACTTTTAATTATTTATTTTTTATTTTCTTTTTTTTAAAAAAACGAATAACAACAGCTATAATTACCGCAATAAAGGCAGGAATAAGCAAATAAGGAATAGCAGACAAAGCAAAAGCAAATAAGGTTTTTATAATTTTTCCAACATTTCCAAAACCTTTGATTATATTGTTCCAAATATTGCCCCAATAGCCTTCCGTTTTAACCTCACGCTCTACTTCGTAAACTGTTAAAGTAATAGTACT
>JAZRBQ010000038.1:0-4230 GCA_045635145.1 Acutalibacteraceae bacterium
CCCAAAATACGCATAACGTTATCAATACCGTCTGCAGCTAGATAATTATCATTAAAAATCGCAGTCGCTTCACCGCCTGATGAAGCCCAGCTGATACCGATTATTCCCGAATTTGAAAGTGGTTTAATATCACTGCCGTAACGCATAACGCCAATTAACTGAAAATAAATATCGCTTATAGAAACAACGACGTCAACCTGACTTTCGTAACCCGCAAAACCATTTTTAACGTAACTGTTTTTTGCAGGGCAAGGCGATATAAAGCATACGCCAATATCAGAATCCAAAAGTTCAGGATGTTCACGCTTTGCTTTTTCACGTGCTAAGCGTGCCGCAACCTCCATCGGAGGAAGCATATGTATTACGTGGTCTAAAAGTGATGGGAAACGAAGCGCAATAAGTCGTGTCACCACAGGGCAAGCCGAACTAATTGCGGGTTTTACGATTCCATCGGTTTTAAGGTATTTACGGGTATAAGCCGAAACCAATTCAGCTGCGGCAGATACTTCAAAAACATCATCAAAACCAAGCTTTAAAAGACCGTCAAGCACATAGTCGATATCATCTAAATTTTCAAACTGGCCATAAAGCGTAGGAGCGGGCAATGCAATCTTCCATTTGAATTTATCCATAGAAGAAAGCGCACTGCATTTTGCTTTTTTAGCACTATTAGGGCATACACGGATACATTCGCCGCAATCAATACATCTTGCGTCGTTTATAACGGCGTGTCCATCTTTAATACGAATAGCCTCAGTAGGACAACGCTTAAGGCAGGTGGTACAACCGTTACATTTTTTTACATCTAAAAATACCGAATGTTCGTATGTATTCATAGTTAATACCTAAAAATTGTTAAAAGTTTACTTTCATTGTAATAGTTGTGCCCACACCGACTTCGGATTTAATATCCATATAATCACTGTAACGCTTCATATTAGGAAGACCCATACCGGCGCCAAAACCAAGTGAACGGATATTATCAGTAGCGGTCGAGAAACCTTCCTGCATAGCAAGTTCAATGTTTTTAATACCGGGGCCTTGGTCAGCAAGTATGATTTCAATACAATCTTCATAAACGTTTACGTCGGCAGTGCCGCCGCGAGCGTGAATAACCATATTGATTTCGCCTTCATACATCGCAATAGAAACCTTACGTATTATTTCGGGCGGCAAACCTAATTGTCTTAAATTTTTCTTCATCATAAAGGACGCGTGACCTGCCGATTTAAAATCATCACCGTCAACATTAAAATGAAAATTCAAAACATCAGGCATTTTTAACCCTATTACTTACAAGGCCGTTGCTATACAAAATACCGCAAGCCTCGTACATTCTTTTTTCTGTTGCAAGTAGAACTATTCCGCTTTCTTCCGCTAATGCAATCATTTCGGCAGTGGGCATTTTTGAGCGAACAAACACTACACAGTTCATATCCATCATTTCAGCCGTTCTGATAACCTGAGAATTTACAAGCCCTGTAATTAAAACTGCTTGGTCCTTTACATAAGCCAATACATCGCTCATCATATCGCTACCGCAGGCTGAATAAACGTGACGGCCAAGTCCGTCTTCATTGCAAATCACATCTGCATTAAGTAAATCTTTTATAGTACTGATTTTCATAAATGTTATCCTTTGGGATTATTTTGAAAAGCCGTATTTTTCTAAAATGCCATCAACATCGTCAACTGTTAAACGACCGTAAACTTCTTCGTTAACAGTTAATACCGGTGCCAAACCGCAAGCGCCAATACAACGACAAGCTGTAAGTGAGAATTTACCATCTTCGGTGCATTCATCAGAGCCGATACCAAGACGTTCGCTGAACTTATCAAAAATATCGCCCGAGCCCTTAACGTAGCAAGCGGTACCTAAGCATACAGAAATATTGTACTCACCCTTGGGTGACAAGGAAAACTGTGCATAGAATGTTGCAACACCGTAAACCTTTTCAAGCGGTACATCCATACCTTCTGCAATCTTTACCTGAACCTCCATAGGAAGATAACCGTAAACATCTTGTGCTTGTTGCATAACAGACATTAAAAGACTTTTGTCGTGTTTGCATTCAGCAATGATTTTATCAAGTTGTGCTTCCTGTTCGGGAGTACCCTTAAAGGGTAAATTACTGATTTTCTTGAGCATTAACAAAATCCTCCTTATAATAATCATGCGCGAGATTGTTATTTTTTTAACATTCGCACAATGCTAATTTATTATAACATAAATAATTATATATTACAATTAAAATTTACGAAAATTTTCTTTTTTTTACAAAATATATTGAATAGGATAAGAACTGTTGAATTTTACAATGTTTTATTGTATAATAGTACATATTTTTGAAAGGAAAAACGTGATGAAACTACTCAAACGTTTAATTGCATTGTGCTTATGTATCACTTCACTACTTCTACTCTCTGCATGTGACGATACTAGCGATGCATATATTTATTTCACTTTAAACGAACAACCCGCAACCCTAGACCCGCAAATCGCACAAAGCGATACCGAACTTATGATAATTCGCAATATTTTTGAGGGTCTTCTTCGCAAAGACGAAAACGGCAAAATAGTTTGCGGCGCGGCAGAAAGCTTTGAAAAGAGCGGTCTTAAATACACCTTCAAATTGCGCAAGGACGCTAAATGGAGCAACGAAGAAGCAGTTACTGCTTATGACTTTTTATTTGCGCTAAGAAGAGCTGTTAACCCAAACACCAAGGCACCCTTCGCTAAGCGACTTATAAACATAAAAAATGCCAATAAAATTTTAAAGGGTAAAAAATCGGTTTATGATTTAGGCGTTAAGGCCCTTGATACATACACACTTCAAATTGAACTTTCAAAAGAAGACAAAAATTTTGAAGAAGTCTTGACTACCAGCGTTGCTATGCCTTGTAACGAAAGCTTTTTTAATTTATCGGCCGGAAAATACGGTTTAGAAGGTGTAACCACACTTTCAAACGGCAGCTACCGTCTTACCAAATGGGGCAAGACGGTATTTGGTATCAGACTTTACCGAAACAAATATTACACAGGCAATTTTGAAGCCAAATACGCCGCGGTATTTCTTTCAACCGCAGACGAAACAACTCCGCTCGAACGACTAAAAAGCAACGATGCCGACATTGCATTTATATCCCCCACGCAAATTAAAGTTGCAACTGAGGCCGACCTTAAAACTGCACGTACAAACAACATTAGTTGGTTCTTAACCGTAAGTGACGGCTTTAAAAAAGATGTTCGTAAGGCGCTTATAACGCTTGGCTCACCACAGACCTTTTCTCAAAATTTGATTGACGGATATTCTCCTGCTGAAAGTATCTTCCCCACTGTTTTAAACACAGGAAAAACCACCGCCGGTATGCCCGTTTATGATTTGGATGCTGCGAAGGAAATCTTCCTTAAAGAAATCGCAAATCTTAAGGATAAAAAATTCCCCGAAAACGTTGTTTTATATTATTATGACGACGGTTTTTCAACTACATTTGTAACTGATATTGTAGGTCACTGGCAAAACCAACTCGGTGCATATATCAACATCGAAGCGGTATCATCTCCGCAAGTATTGGAATCACAATTAAAAGACCAAACCTATGCCTTGAGCATCTTCCCCATTTCCGCCGATTCAACACAGGTTAATGAGTATTTGGAAAAATTCGGCATAGATTATAACGGAAGCGACTATAACAAAATACAATCTAAAATTTTAAACTCAAGTAACATTGCCCCTCTAGCCACACAAGATACGATTATTGCATATAATAAAAACCTTGAAAACGTCAATTTTACAAACGGCAACGGTTGTATTGACTTTGCTTATATCGTTAAAAATGAAGACTAAACCTTTTTGTAATTTTTAGTTTTGGAGGCAATTTAATGTCATTCCTATATTTGTTAGAAGACATACGAAATCCCGTTTTAGATTTTTTCTTCTCATTTATAACACTTTTCGGGGAAGAAACCATTTTTATGGCAGTAGGTATGATTGTCTTTTGGTGCATTGACAAATTTAAAGGCTATTACCTACTGTGTGTGGGATTTTTTGGCACGGTTATTAACCAATTTTTAAAAATTGTTTTCAGAATTCCGCGTCCGTGGGTTAAAGATCCTAATTTTACTATTGTTGAATCAGCTCGCGAAGCCGCAAGCGGTTACTCTTTCCCGAGCGGACACACACAATGCTCTGTGGGTCTTTATGGCGGTATCGCAAGGATTACAAACAA
>JAZRBQ010000039.1:0-11448 GCA_045635145.1 Acutalibacteraceae bacterium
ATTCATCCGAGCCGGTACCGTTCCTCATATACGACAGTACCCGCGAAGAAAATGGAGCCGATACATTCAACGAAAATACTGCTCTTGAGAGCGGAATTTTTATAGAACACGGACCGAGTGTAATGGATAAATTACTCGGCAAATTAGACTAAAAATTTTTGCTAAATTTTTACAAAAAATGTTATTATGTTAACTAAAACAACCTTAAAAGTTTTTCAACTTATCCACCGCGATATTAACAATATAAAGGCTTGTACCACACAAAATGGGCATTTTGGCTTAATTTTTTGTGGAAAAGTGTGTGGATAAGTTGGATAAATGGGAACTACGTAATAATGTAGGTAATAAAATTATGTAAATCTTTTCGGCAATTTTCGACAAAAAATTAACAACCCAAAGAGAGCGCAAATGAAACGTACAAAGCTTAAAGACAGACTGCTTCCCCCATACACCAAGGGGGAAGAAATTTTTAATATGGTTTCGCATATTGTGGGCGGCGCAGTGGCTATTGCGGTGGCTACTTTATGTATAATAAAAGCCTTCTTAAATCACGATGCTTACCAAATAGTTTCGGCATTTATTTATGGCTTTTCGATGATAATTCTTTACACAATGTCGAGCATTTATCACGGCCTTATTCCTATTGATGCCAAAAAGGTTTTTCAGGTTATGGACCATTGTGCTATATTTGTGTTGATAGCAGGCACATATACACCGATAGCGCTTTGCTCTATAAGGGAATATAACACCGCGCTTGGCTGGTGCCTTTTCGGTTTCGTTTGGGCAATGGCGATTTTGGGCGTTGTGTTTAACGCGATTGATTTGAAAAAGTTTTCATTTTTTTCTAACATTTGTTATATTGCGGTTGGTTGGTGCGTAATATTTATTGTAAATCACACCATAAAGGCAATATCAATGGCGGGCTTTTGGTGGCTTCTATCGGGCGGAATTGCCTATACAATCGGTGCGGTGCTTTACGGTGTCGCGGGTAAATGGGCAATAAAATACGTTCATTCAATCTTCCATTTGTTTGTGGTTGCGGGCAGCGTGCTGCAATTTTTTGCCGTTATTTTTTACGTTTTGGTTTAAAACAAACCATAGCAGTCATTACAATTGTATAAAATAATAAAAAGTCAAGAAAATATTAAAAAAAGGTTGCAATTTTGTAACCTTTTTGTTATAATATCACTTGTAAATGTTACAAATTGTAATCTTTTGTTAGGAAGTGGCTGTTATTTTTAAGGATTTGGTTATCGACGTCTTTACAAAGACACGCAAATTCGTAAATGAAAACAGAATATTAGTTAGATTTACAGCCTTCGCATTGGTGGCTGTGGTTTCCCTTATAGTATGCCTCGTTTCTTGCGGTATTACATTGGGCTTCAATGTTAAATATCAAGACAAGATTATCGCAACAGTTAGCGGTAAATCGGTTTTCTATGATGCGAAAGAGGTTATCACTCAAAACCTTGCAGGCAACAACAGGGAAGACGTTATCAAAACCCCTAAGTTTGCTTTAACAATCACCTTGGCTGAAAATTTAAGCCAATCAGAAGCTTTGGCTGACAGCATTATTGAAAATACCGACGGTATTGAATTTTCTTCGGCGCTTAAGGTTAACGGTGAGGTTGTGGCATACGCTTGCCGCGATGAATTAAAGCAACTTGTCGATAAGAAGCTTTGCAAGTATTATATCAAGGGTGCTGAAAATAAATCCACCTTTGTTGACAATGTTGAAATTGAAGACGGCTATTGCGTAAGCGGTAAGATTAAAACCACCGCGGCTGTTAAAGAAGTTGTAAGCGATTTAAAGGTTAAAACAGTTTCTACCGTTACTGACGAAACTGCTATTAAATACACAACTAAGGTTATTTATACTAAGGAAAAAACCCGCACCTACGAAAAGGTTCAGACCAAAGGCGAAAAGGGTCTTAAGCGCGAAACAAAGGTTGTAGAAACGGTTAACGGTAAGGAAACTGCAAGTACCTTGGTTTCAAGGAAGGTTGTTAAAGAGCCTGTTCAAAAGGTTGTTGTAAAGGGCACCGCAATTTCTAGGGCAGAGGCTAGCGCTTTGGCTGAGGCTAAGTCGGCAGGCTTTATTAGACCTATGAACAAAGGCGATATTAAGATGATTTCAGCTTACTGGGGCGACGGCCGTAACCATAAGGCTATCGACTTTGCGGGCAACATAGGTTCTCCGCTTTTCGCTTCAAAGGGCGGCACAGTTTCGTTTGCAGGTTGGGACGGCAACTATGGCTACGCTGTAGTAATCGACCATGGCAACGGCTATCAAACACGTTATGCTCATGCAAACGCCTTGTGCGTTCGCAAGGGCGAAACCGTAAAGCAGGGTCAACAGGTTGCAACCTTGGGTAACACCGGTCGTTCAACAGGACCGCATTTGCATTTTGAAATTTTGAAAAACGGCAAACAGGTTAATCCTGCACCATATATTGGTTATTAAAAACAAAATTTAAAGCACTCGTTCTATTGAGCGAGTGCTTTTTTATTTAAATAATTCAAATTTGTCGTAAAGCTCCTTGCGGTCAAGGGCGTCGGCTATAAGGGATTTGCTGTCCATCTTACGTTTGCCTGTAATAATAAGCCATAAATACTTAAAAACAACGCATATAACCCCAATCGGCAAAAGCCAAGGCATCTTTTTTACAAAGCCGATTTCAGTCCGTGTTTTAGCAATAAGATTGCCCCAAAGGCGTTTAAATGGGGATTTTTGGGTGTTGTCGTCTTCCTTGCGGTCAGAAATATATTTGATGTGTTGGTAACGGTTAAAGTCTTTTTTGCCAAAATTACCGCCTGAAAAAACGTCGTATAACAATCCTTCTAAAACCGTCTTATCAACACCCGTACACCACTCTTTAGGTGGGCAACCAAGGTATTCCACCGCAAAGGCAGTTAATACATTTGCAAAGTGCCAAAGGCCTACGGCGGTTAAATCGGCTTTAAATAGGTTTTCAAACCCATTGTCGGAAAATGAGTTAACAAAAACTGCCCAGTCGCACAAATGACGAAGCCCCACGCCTTCACGGGTCAGGTGTTGCGCGGTGTGAAGTAGCAGAATAAGCCCGTGGTGAAGGTCACTAGGGCGCAAATACTCGCCGTTTTCTAAAACCGCTTTTTCAAATATGTCGGCAAAAAGCGATTTTAACTTTTCACCCGCCGAGTTTTCGGGAATGCCGAGTATCTGGCGGTGAAGTTCAATATGAACCCCTGTTTTTTGGTTGTGAAAAGAAATGTGACCCTCGCCGTCATCTTCGGCATCGTCCTGTAAATAGCCGTTTTGTAGCAATAAATCTACGGTTTGCGGAATGTCACACTCCTGCACAAGCAGGTCAACGTCCCCCATGGTGCGTAAAAGCGGGTCGGGATAAAACCGCGCCGAAGCACAACCTTTTATAAAAAGGTAACGTATGCCGTTTGCCACTAACAATTTGTGTAGCGCCTTGTGCTCTTCAACAACCTTTACGTTGTTGGCAATAGCGGCGTAATACTGCGGCAAATACGCGCTGGCACCCTGATCCTTTCCCACCACCGAAAAAACTAACGGAAAAACGGTTTGTTTTTTGGCTTCTTTAAATATAGGAGCTATTAAGTTTTCGTCAACCGAAATATCGTTTTCGGCGCGGTAGATTGCCGCTGATAATAATTTTAATAGTGCGGTGTCGGTTTGTGTCAAAAGAACAACTCCTAAATAATAGTAAGCACGGTGTCGATATCGCGCTTTTCGGAAACAGCGGCTAAATAAGTGTCATCAGGATAATAACCTGCAAGCGCTAGTGAAACGATTTTTTCATTTTTGGGTATTCCTAGAAGTTCGCACAGAAATTTATCGTTAGAAGGCTCGCTTCCCCAGATAACCGGGCAGGAGGCAAGTCCTAATGAATCGATAGAATAAAGTAAATTCATTAAATAAATACCGCCGTCAACAAAAACGGTGTTACGCTCGTATTCATTAAGGTAGAGCGTGAGATCGCCTGTTATAGCAAAGATTACCGCCGGCTTCGAAAAACCACGGATTCCGCCGTGAATGGCAAAAATTCGGTCGATTTTTTCGCGTTCAGTGCAGGCGTAAATCCTTGTTGCTTGACGATTGCATGCACTTGGTGCTGTTTGCGCAAGTGATACGATTTTCTTTATCAAATCGGCAGGTACCGGCTTGTCGGCAAAGGCACGGCAACTATGTCGCCCATGTGCGATGTCGCTGAAATTAGTGGAATTATGAACCTTAATTTCCACAGCACCTGTTTGTGTGTTTTTGGGGGTGTTTTCAAGAAATTCTTGCGGAATAAAATCTATGCTAACACCCTTTTGCGCTTGGAATTTTACATAGCAAGCCAAAATGGATTTTACTAATAAAAGCACCTGCTCGTCCTTTTTATTTTCCATTTTTGAATAATTGTTGTAAAGGTCAATAAGCTTTAAAACCTTTTCCTTGCCAAATCCCGCTTTACATTCGGGTAAGGACATACCTTTTTCAATAGCGTGTACCAAAATTCGCATTTCAGTCGCCATACATTCGGGGTTTTGGCTGTTTAAACAGGAATTTGAATAATATTGATTTAAATCATATTTGTATAAAAAGTTCAAATATCTTGTTTTACCGTATTTTGTGTTTTTTTGTAAAAAACTTTTTATTTTTCCAAACAATTTAATGCCTCCAAAAGCATATTTTGTGATTTTTCACGCCAAAGAGTTATCTTTTTTTCGAACAATTCGCTATTGAATTCGCGTGTTATAACTTCCTCAAATTGCTCGTCGGTAATATTGGGGTTAATTAAATGCTCTTGCATATCAAACTGTTTTACAACATAAGAGACCTTTTCCCTTACGGGCAAAATGCAGCATTTTTTGTGGTTGAGCATGGTGAAAATCGCACCGTGGAAGGTGGAGGTAAATACATATTCAGCACCGGCTATTAAAGAACTGAACTGTAGCGCAGAGCATTCTATAATCTTGTCCGCCCAAATGTGCCAAAAACAAGGGGAAACAATCTTTAAATTATGCTTTCTCGCAAAATTTATAATCCTATCCTGCATATTTTTATCTACACCGTAGGTGTAAACAAGTAAATATTTTTCCTTCGGTAATTTTATGGGTTTTATGTAATCGTTGAGCGGTAATAAAATAGTGGGGTCACAAACAAGTGGTGTTTTTTGCGAAGTGATGTTTTCTACAAATTGTACTGTGCGTTCATCGCGCGAAAAAATATTATTAAAATCCTTTATATTATCAGTAAGTGAAGTGTAATTTTTTGCGGTTTCGTCTTCGAGCGCACCAATGCTTATAGCATAGGCGATTTTATTTATAGTGTCGGCGCCTTCACCCCAAAAAAGTCCGTCGGCGAAGTATTTGTTTTCTAGGTTCCAAATCTCATCACTGCCGTAAATTAAAACGTCAAAATCCTTTTGCGATAAGTCGTTTTTCGCAACCAATTTAAGCTTTTTGGTATCTTCAAAAAATTTTAAGGTCTTAATTATTCTAAGAAAAAATTCTCTTTTCGGATTGAGTTTTAATACACACTTTAAGCCTGTTTTAAGGGTGGGCTTGTTTTGTATAAAATAAACCTCGTGACCTTTGCTTTCCAAAAAGCTTTTTAAAGCAAAGGCCTGCAAAAATGAGCCTAAGTTTGTAATGGATTCATAAATAGTTACAATACCTATTTTCATTTAAATCCCTCATTTAAATTTATTAATAAGTCGTAACAGCTTGCTTTTAAGAGACGAAAGGTTATTAAACTTATATTTGGCAAGCCATTTGATTGATTTGTTGCTTGGATTTTTTAGATAAGCTTCTTGAATTGGTAGCCAACGAAAGATACCGATTTCGTGGGTGTCAAGAAATCGTTTGATTTCTTTAGCGTTTTTTGAGTTTAGTTTAAATCCGTATTTTTCAATATTATTATCAAAAACTAGTATAGCAGCAATAGTTCTATAGCATTTTTCGCATGACGAGCAATTTTTACCTTCATGGTAGTTGAAGCATACTTTTAAAGCAATGTTTTTATCAAGTTTGTTACATTCTTTACAAATGAATTCGACTTTTTGTGTGCGTGAAAAATCAAATCCATCGTGGAAAATATTGGTAGAAGCAGTGGAAAGCGAATTATCTATAATAGGGTATGATACGCATTTCACTCCTTGCGCTAATTCGGTTTGGGTAAATGTTGATGCAATGTAATTGGTTTTGATTTTGTTGAGATAATTATACGGAGCAAGTAAAGAAAGCAGGCCAATGCTGTGTTGCGCGCCGTGCCACCAATAGTCACCGATTTTATTATAAGCATCATTATTTAGAAATTCTTCGTTATAAAAGGTGCGCAGCGTGGATTTAATACATATATATCCCACAGAAAAATCATTAGCAATTTTGTTGAAATAATTTTCAGTTTTTGTGTGACCTTTTATATCTTCAAGTGAAATATCTACACCCCACACATTAAAAAGGGTGATATTTTCGTTTTTATGGCGTAAAAATGAAAACGAAGCATCTACACCACCGGAAAAAAGGCAAGTAACCTTGTCGGAAGTTTCATAGGTGTTGGATATTACTTTTTGGGGGTTGATTTTGTTATAAAAGGTATAGTCAGGATAAATCGTTTCAAAACCTTTTTTGATTTCGTTTATAGAATTAAATGCAGATTCATCAAGTTCTTCAATATTAAGTGAAATATTGTAAATAAAGCAAAGCGGCAATAAATTTATAACAAAAGGAACTGTAAGTATTGATTTAGGTACGTGTTCGAAATCAATATCGGTCTGATATTCTATATAAAATTCTTTGCTCGTGAAAAATTTTTCTAATTCGCTATCATAAAAAAAGGCATAAGAAATCTTATTCTTCTCTACCTTTATATCATTTAAGGTAATTTGCATTTTAATCTTCTCTTTTCTTTAAGAAAAATTTTGTTTTTATAAATGATAGTATTGCTTTTTTATCGTTTGTGTTAATAGCAATTATAAAGTAAATTAAGTTACATAAAACAAACGAACTGATTCCGGCAATTATAAGTCTTGGGAAACTGTTAAGGACAAAGAAGTTTTTAAGCATAGTGTTTATGAAAATTAAAATTATCATTATGATAAGGTTTTTAATTATAATAAAGTAACATTTTTTGATGTTTAGATGGACGTATTTTTTAAGGCAGTACATATTATAGGTAAGGTTTTTGATTACACCGTAAACTGTGCTTGTACATACGATAGCATAGACCCCAAGATTTGTGAATTTTAATAAAACAAAGACGGTTGCGGTACTTAAAACCGACATTATAAGCGTGGCTAAGGCTTGTGGCTTAACTTTGTCAATTACGGTGTAGATTGAGAACATTGAATAAACAGGACCGCTTATTATGATTGATAGAAGGCTTAAAATAGCAATTCGTGTTAAAAATACAGGGTCTTGTTCGGGTACCCAAAGGCTAAAAAAATCTTTGGAATATATAATGAAAAGCGAAAGTAATATACAAGAAAAATATCCAAGTATTTTAGTGGATTTAAAAAATTCTTCGTGTAATGCTTTTTCCCCTTTTGCATATGCTTTTAAGAATTTTGGCAAGAAGGTGTCCGAAACGGAAGAAATAATTGAAATTAAAATTGAAGAAAATTGCTTGCCTAGGCTTACGATACCCATTACGGTGCCGTTAATAAAAAGATTTATGATAATAAGATCTAAGCCATTAAGTAAAATTTGGCTTAATTTTGAAATACTGTTCCAAATGCCTGATGTAATGATTCTTAAAACTTTTTTTAGGTTAAAAAATTTTAAAGAAAGCTTTAATTCGGGTATGTTCTTTCTGGAATAGGAAAAGGTGAATATATTGGCGTAAAGCATACTCGCAATAGGCGCTAAAACGGTATACTGAATTTTAATACCGATAAATTTGAAGATAAGAACAATGATAATAATTCTTAACGCTTCAGATAGTATTGTATTAGAAGCGCCGATGTAGAGCTTGTTTTTGTAGTAATAAACGACGTTAAAGGTTGAAAATACAAGGGATACTGCAAAGTTTATGAAAACGAGCAAAAAAGTTATTGATGCGTCGTATATAAGTCCGTCGCTTACGTTTATAACGTGGCTTATGTTTATTGATAATATAACACCGCCTATAACGGTTAAAACGGCAAAAATAGAGTTGGCTATTAGAACCGAATTAAAATAAGCGTTGGCTTCATCGGTGTTTTTTTTATGTAATTCGATGATGATGAATCTACTCGCCATGGAATTTAGTGCGGAAGTGGCAATGGTAAGATAACTTGTAAAGTTATTTGCAAGGCCAACGAGTCCATAAGCCTCCATACCGACGTGTTTTGTTAAATAAGGGGTCAAAAAGAAGCTTATAAAAAACGTTGCAGCCATCGAAAACAGATTTGCCGCTATATTTAAGGACGTTGCGTTGATTTTGTTTTTCAACCTATTTTCAGCTCATTTCATTCAAAAGTTTATAAATATCAATTTTTTCTAGAGTGTATGGTGTTTCATCGCCGCCGAGTTTGTTTAATTCTTCGAGCTTTGGAACTCTAACACAGCGGTCAAAATCATACTCATTTTCGGTAAAGCAGATTTTGTTTTTGTAAGGCAGGTTGCAAAATGAAGCAATAGTTTGCTCGTCGCAATCGTTTCTTTCCGACATTTTAAAAAGCATATTGTCGAAATTGATGCGCACCTTTCGGCGTTCCCATTTTTCCATAGCTTCCGCTTCGGATTCGTAATGCATAAAAAAGATTTCGATATCATCTAATTTTGCTACGGGGAAGGTGATGGGTTTTGTGCCGTTGGCAGTCACTTTTTGGTAATATTTTGATTGTTCTACTTTAATAAATTTAAGCGGTAAGGATAGGTAATGCTTTAAATTTGCGCAGAATTTCACATAATCTTTTTCGTATATAAAAAGACCAATGGTAGGGGTGTTGTATTTAATGCCAAATTTTTGGTAAATGAAGCCGCCCCAGCAGTTGTTGGAAATAATGCAAAAATCTGTGCGATTTAATTTTTTGCGCTCCAAATAACAACGATACTTATTTTTTATTTTTGTAATAGCATTTTTAAATTTTTGTATCATATTACACCTGTTTTGTGATTTTTTTGTAAAGATAGTAAATGAAAACTAAATTTATGTTTATTTTGCAAAGATGGTAAATAAACTTGAATTTTCCTTCAAGGCGTAAAGGCTTAGAAATAATGTTTTTAATGCTGTCGCGCGCCTTTTTGACCGAAGCCTTGTCCTTTGCTTCAAATGCGTTGCACCAAATTGTTATAGCGGTTAAAAAATAGCGAGATTTTTCCTTTTCTAATAAATCCGAGTAGCCTAATTGTTCAAGCGCTTGCATACGGTCGGAAGATACAAGCAAAGAATCAAATCGTTTAATCGAAAATCCTGATTTTACAATGCTGTTTTGGCGCATAACGTAAAAATATAATTTATTTTGAATATAAAGAATGCTTTTACATTTTTGCAAAAGTCGGGTTGTGAAATATTCGTCCTCGTGAATAATGCCCTCTCGGAAGGACAAATCATCAAATAAATCTTTTTTATAAAATTTAGTACAAGCCGATGCTGCAGCCCCGCCGATTGCATAAAGTTTTTCAAATATGATTTTGGTATCGGTGATAATTTCGCAATTTGTAGAATCGCTATTAATACTTTTGGTATATTCTCGTTCGGTTTCAAGGTAATCAAATTGAATAATATCAACGTCATGTTCGAAAGTTAGATTCACAAGAATCTCTAGGGCGTTTAATTCTAAATAGTCGTCACCGTCAACAAACATAACATAATCGCCGCAGGCTATGGCAAGACCGGAATTCCGTGCGGAAGAAAGTCCTCCATTTGGTTTGTGTACAACTTTAATACGAGCGTCTTTTTTTGCGGCTTCATCACAAATTTTTACGCTATCGTCCTGCGAACCATCATTGACTAAAATAATTTCAATGTTTGTATATGTTTGGTTAATAAGACTTTCAATGCAAGAATTTAGATATTTTTTTACATTGTAAACGGGAACGATTATGCTTACTTTTTTCATTTAAAATTACCTTTTCAGTATTTTGTGTAATAGTAGTTTTAAAAACAGTTCTAATGATAAAACGCCGTTTTTAAATGCTTTGTGGCGAAGAGAAAATTTTTCATCGTCGCTGATGTTTAAAAAGCTAATAGAATAAGTGACCGCGAGGCCTAAAATCTTTTTAAAATGATATAGGCTAAAGTGTTTTTGCTTTTTGTTTGCTTTTAAAAGTTTTTTAAACAGGCAAGTAATGTTTTCAATATCTTGCAAGGTGAAAATACTGAAATTAGCTGTTTGGTAATTAAATAAGGAATCGAATTCTTTTTGTGAATATGTGATATTAAAGACCGCAAGTCGTTCGGCTAAAAATTGTTTGGATTTTTCGGTCTTTTGTTTACTGTTTGATGCGGTAATTTGGGAAGAATGTTTTCTGTAATTTAAAAGCGGTGCAGATAAAGACATAATGTCGCTGTGTTGAGAAATTTCCCACCAAAGTCGGTAATCCTCCATACCTGCAAAATCTTCCTTGTAGCGCAAATTGTGTTTATCAAGTACGGATTTTCTGATAATTACGGTAGGATGAGCCAAGGATGATGAGAAAAAAAGCTCTGCTTTGGCTTTTTCGGGAGCGGTTGAATTTTCGAACACCGAAGAAGTAATACCATCGCCGAAAATATTTATTGCAGTGCCCAAAACGGCAACGTTTGGGTTGTTTAAAAGAAAAGTTATTTGCTCTTGAAATCGGGTGGGCAAGGATATATCGTCCGAATCCATACGGGCAATAAATTCGCCCTTTGCGGCATCTAAACCGCGGTTAAGGGTGTAAACAATACCCATATTTTTTTCGTTTTTAATATAAACAATGCGCGGGTCTTCATATGACAAAATAATTTCTTCGGTTTTGTCGGTAGAACCGTCGTTTATAATAATAAATTCAAAATCGTGATAAGTTTGGTTTAGTATGCTGTCGATTGCCTCTGCGATATACCGTTCGGCATTGTATGCAGGCATTACTACGCTGATTTTAGGCATGTATTACTCCTCGTTATTAAATTTAATTCGAATTATTTAACCATTTAACAAAATCAAATTGGTCGTAAAATCTTTTGCCAAACAAATTTTCGTATTTACTTATTTGTCCAAGACCAACGCAGTCTTCAAATCCTTTTATGTAATAAAAGTTGGGATATTTGGAATTATCAATAGGATGATTTACAAATAACACCTTGTTTTTACAAGGAAGATTTTGAGCACGTTCATATAATGCTTCGTCTTTTTTAAGATAAGCAAATGTCCAAATAACATAAATGTTGTCGAAATTTATTCTGGCTTTGCGAGTTTCCCATTTTTCGGTGGCTTCTTTAAAGGTTTTGTAATGTAAAAAATGTAACTCCAAATCCTTTAGAACACCATTACCCTTAAGAAC
>JAZRBQ010000040.1:0-10736 GCA_045635145.1 Acutalibacteraceae bacterium
GTATCAAGCGTAACCGCTGCTAAGAAGAGCTTAAAGGTTAAGATTTCTAAGCAAAGCAGTCAAACCACAGGTTATCAAATCCAGTACTCAACATCCAGTAAGTTCAAGTCGGCAAAGACCAAGACAATAAGCAGTTACAAGACAACTTCTTATACAATTAAGTCTTTATCAGCAAAGAAATATTACTACGTAAGAGTAAGAACCTACAAGACTGTTGACGGTAAGAAATATTATTCCGACTGGTCAAAATCAGTTAAGAAGAAAACTAAATAATTAAGTAAAAATGTATGAAAAATACCCGACTTCAAGGCTTTGAAGTCGGGTATTTTTTGTTTTTATAGAGAAATTTGTCATTTTCCATAAAAAACCTATAATTTTTCTAAATTTTTTTGAAAAAACTATTGATTTTTTAAAAAACACCCATTATAATACATAGTAGTGGTGCAAAGTGGATTAAAAATCCATTAAAGTGCACTAAAGTGGTGTGAAAAAGAGGTGAAAATCGTGTTTTTAGGTAATTTTCAACATAATATTGATAAAAAAGGCAGGGTTTTCATCCCGTCAAAATTTCGCGAAGAATTAGGCGAAGAATTCATCATTTCTCAAGATATTTCGGGTAAGCGCTGCCTTTGTGTTTATTCTTTGCCTGAATGGGAAAAATTTGTCGAGAAAATTGACAGCCTTCCAAATACCAAATCAAGTGTTGTAAAACGTTTCTTGTTTGCTAATGCTTTTAACGTTGGGTTTGACGCACAGGGAAGAATATTAGTTCCCAATAACCTTCGTGAATATGCCCGTTTAGAAGAAAAGGCTGATATTCTCGGCGTTAATAATAAGGTGGAAATTTGGAACACTGAATTCTGGGCTGAAGAAACCAAGAACGCAACACCTGAATCTATTGCCGATATTATGGCGGAACTTGATTTTTAATTATGGAATTTAAACACATTTCGGTTTTATTTAACGAAACCATAGAATCTTTAAATATTAAACCCGATGGTATTTATCTTGACGGTACAGTTGGTGGGGCGGGTCATTCGCGTGAGATTGCAAAGCGTCTTAACGGTGGACAACTTATTTGTTTAGACCGCGACCCTGATGCCGTAAAGGTTGCGACTGAGCGACTTGAAGGATTGCCTGCAAGGGTTATTCAAAGCAATTTCAGCCAAATGGATAGCGTGCTAGAGGATTTGGGAATACCTGCAGTTGATGGCATACTTTTAGACTTAGGGGTTTCTTCTTATCAGTTAGATACCGCTGAACGCGGCTTTTCCTACCATAAAGAAGCACAGCTTGATATGAGAATGAGCCAAAGCGGTATTTCGGCAGAGGATATTGTAAATGATTTTACCGAAAGTGAGCTTAGTGATATATTTTTCCGCTTCGGTGAAGAAAAATTTTCCCGCAAAATTGCGGCTCGAATCGTTAGTGAACGTAAGGTTAAGCGAATTACCACAACGGCGCAGTTGGCCGAAATTATAGCGAATGCAGTTCCTGCGGCGGCTAGACGTGACGGTCATCCTGCACGAAAGTGCTTCCAAGCAATAAGAATTGCTGTTAACGGTGAGCTTGACCACCTTAACAACGTATTGGATAAGGCGTTTTCTTTGCTCAAAAAAGATGGCGTTTTAGCAATAATAACCTTCCATTCATTAGAAGATAGAATGGTTAAGCAACGCTTTAAGGAATACTGTACAGGCTGTACTTGTCCACCTGATTTTCCTGTTTGTGTTTGCGGTAAAACACCAAGAGGTCATTTGCTAACAAGAAAACCGATTGAGCCATCACAAGAAGAACTAAATCAAAACCCGCGTAGCCGAAGCGCTAAGCTAAGGGTAATTATTAAAAATTAACTGCGAAAGGAGAAACGCGCGTGAATAACTTTAAATATTATAACGACAGCTTGGCATACGATTTTGAAATGTTTATGCCCAAAGAAAAAAAGCAACCTCGCGATAATATT
The DNA here is from genome assembly GCA_045635145.1 of Acutalibacteraceae bacterium. GTDB lineage: Bacteria > Bacillota > Clostridia > Oscillospirales > Acutalibacteraceae > UBA737. The sequence goes on from JAZRBQ010000040.1 coordinate 1,964, forward strand.
GTTGTTATGCCTCAAAAGGCAGAAAAACAAAACAAAAGAAGACGTGCAGCGGCTAAGAGCCTTTCTCCTACAGTGGCAGTTATTATGTGCGTGGTATTTGTTTTGTCAGGTCTTTGTGCCAATATCGCACTTAGAATTAAAATTAACGAAATCAACTCTGAAATTAACGACGTTAAAACCGCGGTAGCCGAGCTTGACAGCCAAGAAACCGCTTTAGAGGTTGAATTTCAAAGAAGAATTTCTTATATTAACCTTGAATTAGAGGCAACCCAGCTTGGTATGAAAAAGGCAAGCAAGGATGACGTTACTTATATTCGAGTAAACGATACAAATATGGCAAAGGATGCACAAGGCACCGTTCTTACAAATAAGTAATAATAGACAGGATAAAAATAATATAATAATTAGGGTACGAGAGTCAAAAATATTGACTCTCGTATTCGGGCATAAAAAGCATAAAATTAATTTGTAAAGGAGAGGTAAAATCGTGATAAAACCCGGAAAAATGATGGTTACTCGCACACTGGTTATTATGATAATTATGATTTTGTGTTTAGCGATAATTTCTACCTCAAGCCTTGTGAATATTATGATTATCAATGGCGATAAATATCAAAGCGAAGCTTCGAAACAACAGCTTTATGACAGCCTTATAGCGGCTCCACGCGGCGATATTTATGACCGCAATATGCAAATATTAGCTACAAGCTCAACCGCTTGGACGGTTTATATAACACCGAATTCGATTAAAAAAATCAAAAGCGAAGATGAGCGCGAAAAAATTAAAAACATTATATCAAAAGGTTTATCTGAAATTTTGGAGGTCGATTATGAAACAGTTTACGAATACACAGGCAAGAATTCTTACTACGTTATTGTTAAAAAGAAAATCGACAAAGAAACTGCCGATAAGGTACGCGAATTTATTTCAGCTAATAAAGACCTTGAGATAACAAAATATATAGGCATTGACGAAACAACAAAAAGATACTATCCAAACGACAGCTTGGCTTCGGTTGTGTTAGGCTTTGTTGGTGCTGATGAACAGGGACTTTCGGGTATTGAAAGTTATTATGATAACGAACTAACCGGTATTGCGGGTCGTGTTGTTGCGGCTAAAAATGCTGCCGGTACCGATATGCGCTTTACCTATGAAAAGGTAGAAGAAGCTATAAAAGGTACTTCATTTGTCCTAACACTTGATTCTTATATCCAATATACAGCGGAAAAATACCTAGAAACAGCTATTGCGGAAAACAAAATTGCCGAGCGTGGTGCCGCCGTGGTTATGAATGTTAACACAGGCGAAATTCTTGCAATGGCGGTAAAGGGTGATTATAACCCTAATGCGCCCTTCGAATTATCAAAATCCGACCAAAAGCTTCTTGATAAGGAAGAAAACGAAGAGGAAAAATCTAAGCTTAAATCCGAACTTTTAAACCGCCAATGGCGTAATAAGGCGGTTTCTGACAGTTATGAGCCGGGCTCGGTATTCAAAATAATAACTGCCGCTATCGCGCTTGAAGAAAATTTGTTAAGCGATACAAAGAGCTTTTACTGTAACGGCAGAACAACCGTTGCGGGTCAAAGCTATGGTTGTTGGAAGCACGGAGGTCACGGAACTCAGGACCTTAAAAATGCTATTGCCAACTCCTGCAACCCCGCTTTCATTACAATCGGTCAAATGGCGGGTGTTTCAACCTTTTCTAAATATTTTAAAGCTTTTGGCTTTACCGAAAAAACAGGAATAGATTTGCCCGGCGAATCGCGTTCTACATACCATTTGCAAGAAAATATGGGTCCTGTAGAGTTGGCTTCATCATCCTTCGGTCAAACATTTAACGTTACCCCTGTGCAGTTGCTTTCGGCGGTGGCGGCATCGGTTAACGGCGGTTATCTTGTTAAGCCGCATTTGGTTAAAAAGAAGTTAGACCAAGAAAATAACGTTATTGAAACCACTTCTACAGCTTATAAAAGACAGGTGATTTCCGAAACAACATCGGAAAAAATCCGCACACTTTTAAATTTTGTGGCCAAAAACGGCGCTAAAAACTCGTTGGTTTCGGGTTATAATATCGGCGCAAAAACAGGTACTTCGCAAAAGGTTGCAAAAATACAAGCGACAGGCGACACCTATTTGTATATAGGCTCATGTATTACAATAGCACCCATTGATGACCCTGAAATTGCAGTTTTTGTTATGCTTGACGAACCTAAGGGTGACAATTATTATGGTGGTGTTATTTCGGCGCCTGTAAACTCGAAAATCATGGCAGACGTATTGCCATACTTGGGTTATGAGCCGAGCTATACCGAAGAAGAACTTAAGAAAATGTCGGTAGAAGTACCGAGTGTTGAAGGTGCAACTTTAGAAGATGCACAAAACAAAATAAAAAATAAAAAATTAGAATATAAGGTAATCGGTTCGGGCGAAAAGGTAATACGCCAATTACCCGAAGCGGGCAGTAAGGTGGTAAATGGCGGTACGGTTATCCTTTATACCGAAAAGGATGCAATTAAGACCGCAATTGTACCCGACTTTAACGGTCTTACCGCTACCGAAGCCAACAAAACGGCAGCCGCGGCAGGCATTAATATCGAGTTTTCGGGTAATATTACCACAAGCGGACTTAAAGCCTATAGCCAAAGCATTAAAAAGGGTAAAGAGGTTGATGCGGGAACTGTTGTTACCGTATATTTTAGAGACGAATCCACAGTTGACGGATAACTTTTCGGAGGCAAACAATGAAATTAGCACAGATTTTAAGATGTGAAAAAAAGTTAGCCGAATTAGAAATTAAAGGAATTACAAATGATTCAAGACAGGTAAAAGAGGGATATTTGTTTGTCAATACAAGCGGCAACCCACTGTATGACAGCGATGCTTTAAATAAAGGCGGTATTGTGGTTACAAGCAATAAATCGTTAGAAAATGTGCTCTGTGTTGATGATACCGCTAAAGCCTTTGCTGAAGCTTGCGCTAATTGGTATTCAAACCCCGCAAAAAAGCTTAAACTTTTGGGCGTTACGGGTACAAATGGAAAAACTTCCATTACCTATATGCTAAAAACAATTTTAGAAGCCGCAGGTAAAAAGGTGGGTCTGATTGGCACTAATAAAAATCTTATCGCCGAAAGAGAAATCCCTTCAATTAACACGACACCGAATGCATATTATCTTAACAGTTTGTTAAGTGAGATGGTTGAAGCTGAGTGTGAGTATGTAATTATGGAGGTTTCTTCTCACGCCTTAGCACAAGGCCACGTTGAAGGTTTTAAATTTGCGGTGTCAATGTTTACAAATCTTACTCAAGACCACTTAGATTTCCATGGTAGTATGGATGAATACTTTGCCGCTAAATCAAAGCTTTTTGAAATATCGGATATTGCTGTAATTAATGCCGATGACCAATACGGTCGAATGCTTTTGAATACTGTTAAATGCAAAAAGGTTACATATTCTACCGAAAATAACGCCGATTTTATTGCAAAGGGAATAAACTGTCAGCCTTCGCGCACAAGTTTTAAACTTCTTTGTGATGAATTGCTACATATTGATGTTAACACGGGCGGTAATTTTACGGTTTATAATGCGCTTTGCGCTATTTCAGCTGCTAAGCAATTGAGTATTGAAAATAGCGCTATTGTTACAGCTTTGGCGAATTTTTGCGGTGTAAAGGGCAGGGCAGAGGTTGTAAAAACAAATAAAGATTTTACCGTTATAATTGATTATGCACATACCCCTGACGGACTAAAAAATATACTAAAAACCTTTAAAAAGTGTGCCCAAAACCGCATTATTTTGGTATTTGGTTGCGGTGGTGACCGTGACAAGACAAAACGCGCCCCGATGGGTGAAATTGCTTCAATTTACGCTGATTACGTTATAGTTACAAGTGATAATCCGCGTACTGAAAACCCGCGTGAGATTATAAATGATATAATGAATGGCATACCAAACGCTCTTTTTAAGGGAAAAATTATTGAAAATAGGGCTGAAGCTATAAAATTTGCTCTTTCAATTGCGCAAAAAGATGATATAATAATATTGGCTGGTAAAGGTCATGAAACTTACCAAATAATCGGTAAGGAAAAAATCCACTTTGACGAGCGTGAGATTGTATTTTCTGCTTTGCAAGATTTGGATTAATTCAATACAAAAGAAGGTATTAAAATGAAAGATTTTAGCGTGATTATTGCAGCAGTAATTGCTTTTGCGGTTACGGCAGCTTCGGGGTATTTTGTTATACCTTATTTAAGAAAACTTAAATTCGGGCAGACTATCCTAGAAGAAGGCCCTAATTGGCATAAATCAAAGCAAGGCACCCCAACAATGGGCGGCGTTATGATGATTCTCGGTGTTGTTGTTTCTTTGATATTGACCTTCATTTATTCGATTATCACAGGCAATAATTTTATTAAAAATTTAGATTTACCGCTTCATCTTATACATTTTGTTGCGGGTATTATAATGGCATTATGTATGGCGGCTATCGGCTTTATTGACGACTTTATAAAGGTTGTTAAAAAGCGTAATTTAGGTCTTACATCGCGCCAAAAAACCTTTGCACAGTTACTTGTAGCGGCAGGATATTTGCTCTGCTTGGCACTTACAGGTTTAGAAACCACAACAATTCCTTTTATTGGGGATATTAACGTTACTAAAGGTATCGGCTTAATCTTTTGGCCAATAGCTTTGTGCTTTATTTACGGCTTTACAAATGCCGTAAACCTTACCGATGGTATTGACGGACTTGCTTCTTCGGTTACTTTAGTGGTTGCTTGTGCCTTTATGTTGATTTCAGGTAGCTTAGGCTTTGTGGCTAATAACGTTTTGAGCGCGGTTTTAGCAGGTGCATGCGTTGGTTTTGTTTGCTGGAACAGCCATCCCGCAAAGGTATTTATGGGCGATACAGGCTCAATGTTCTTAGGTGGCTTGGTTGTAGCTGTGGCTTTCGGCACAGGTCGTCCTGTTTTACTTATACTATCGGGTATTATTTACCTTTTAGAAGCACTTTCTGATATAATTCAGGTTGCATATTATAAGAAGACCAAGAAACGTATTTTTAAAATGGCACCCTTACATCATCATTTTGAAATGTGCGGTTGGTCGGAAGATAAGATTGTTTTTGTATTTTCGTTAGTGACCTTTTTCGGTTCACTTTTGGCACTTTTGCCGATAATTTTTAATAAATAATTTTAGGAGGATATCGCATGGCTCAAGGCACAAGGCATAAAAGCTCACTCATAAAGCGCGGAAAATTTGATATTACCTTTTTTTCACTGGTGCTTATTCTTCAGACAGTGGGCTTGGTTATGCTGTTTTCAGCGAGTTATGCGTATTCTTATGAATATTATGGCAATAGTTATAGATTTATTTCGCGTCAGGCAACCTTCGCAGTAGTCGGGGTTGTCTTAATGCTTATAATCTCCTTGATTGATTATCACATCCTCAAAAAATGGGCGTGGATAATCTTTTTAGGTGTTGCGGCAATGCTAGTTGTTTTGTTGGTGTTACCACCTATGATTAGCGGTATGAATGTAAAGCGTTGGATAGTTTTAGGCCCTATAAACTTTCAGCCGTCGGAACTTGCAAAATTTGCAATAGTTTTGTTGTTTTCGGCATTAATATCGGCTAATTTTAAGCAAATGCGTGATTTAAAATTTATCGGCTTTTTGGTTGCAGTTTTAGCCGTCACCTGCGCGTTAATAGTTTTAGAGCCGCACCTTTCGGCTACAATTTTGGTGTTTTCGCTGGGTATAGTTTTGCTTATTATCGGCGGTCTTCCTAAAAGATATATATTCGGTGGCGTCGGTTTGGGCATCGGTGGCGTCGTAATGCTTGTTATAACGGGTGCTATCGGCTACGCATCCGACCGATTTAAATATTGGTTAGACCCCTGGCTAGACCCTTCTGGCGAAGGCTTCCAAACTATTCAATCACTTTTGGCTATAGGTTCAGGTGGAATACTCGGCAGAGGCATCGGCAATTCAAGACAAAAATACTTGTGGGTACCCGAACCGCATAATGATTTTATTTTTTCAATTGTTTGCGAAGAATTGGGTCTTATCGGCGCTGTAATTATAATTGTGCTGTTTTGTCTTCTCGTTTGGCGCGGATTTTACATTGCAATGCGTTCTCCCGATAAGTTCGGCTCACTTTTAGCGGTAGGCCTTACTTGTCAGGTTGGTTTACAGGCAATGCTTAACATTTGGGTAGTAACTAACACCATACCAAATACAGGTATTAGTTTACCGTTTTTCAGCTACGGCGGTACTTCGCTTTTGATATTGTTAGCCGAGATGGGCGTCGTCTTATCAATTTCGCGAAGTGCAAATATGGAAAAAACGTAAGAGGGGATTTATATGAAAATTTTATTTGCGGGCGGCGGCACAGCAGGGCATATTAATCCTGCTTTAGCAGTTGCTGATTATATCAAAGCACATCATAGTGATGCCAAAATCAGCTATATTGGCACCGCCGAAAAGTTAGAAGCTACTTTGGTTCCTAAAAAGGGCTATGATTTTTATACAATCAAGGTGGCAGGCTTTAGAAGAAGCCTTAAACCGCAAGCGATTATACACAATATCAAGGCGGTTAAAATGGCCGCAACCTCGATTAGTAATACTAAAAAAATATTAAAGAAAATCGCACCCGATGTGGTTATTGGCACAGGTGGTTACGTAAGCGGACCTGTTATCCGTGCCGCACAGCAATTGGGCATTAAAACCGCCATTCACGAACAAAACGCCTTCCCAGGTGTTACTACAAAAATGGTGGCACAAAAGGCTGACAGAGTTATGCTAGCCATGCCGGAAGCCGAAAAATATTTAAAACTCAATAAAAAACCTATTATCACAGGCAATCCCATTAGAAGCGAATTGTTGACAGTTACAAGGGAAGAAGCACGTGAAAAATTAGGTCTTGGCGACAAGCCATTGATTCTTTCATTTGGCGGTTCATTGGGCGCAAGACGTCTTAACGAATCGGTTTGTGAGCTCATTAAATGGCATAACGATTCTGATAAGTTTTATCATATTCACGCCACAGGTAAAATTGGCTATAATGATATGCTCGAAAGTCTTAAAGATATAAAACTTTCCAAAAATATTAAAATTCGTGAATATATTGATGATATGGACATTTGTATGGCGGCGGCCGATTTAGTAATTTGCAGGGCGGGTGCCATTACCTTGGGCGAACTACAAGCTTGCGGTAAACCGTCAATTCTTATTCCGTCACCTTATGTGGCTGAAAATCATCAGTATCATAATGCTTTAACCCTTAAAAAAGACGGTGCGGCTGAGATTATTGAAGAAAAAGATTTAACAGCTCAATCACTTATAAATATGGTTGAATCGTTAATTGAAGATGCATCAAAGCTTAAAAAAATGAGCAAAGCTGCAAAAGAACACGCAATTATCGATTCGAATGAACGAATTTATCAAATTATTATGCAATTAATAAAAGGCGCGTGACAAAATAAAAATTCCCGCATAGTATGAATTGTAATTCATTTGCGGGGTGTGTTTTGTGGCTAAAATTGTAGTTAACGGCAATAAAAAGCTTTGCGGTAAAATTTCGGTACAGGGCGCTAAAAACAGCGTGTTACCCATTCTTGCAGGAACTTTTTTGTGTGATGGAGAATCGGTAATTGCTAATTGCCCCGACATTTTGGACGTTGATACTTCATTTGAGATTTTGCGTGTGTTGGGGTGCAAATGTTATTGGCAAGATGGCAGGGTTGTTATCGATTCGAAAGCCGCAAATTCATATGTTATACCTGACGATTTAATGCGTGAGATGCGCTCTTCGGTTATGTTTTTAGGCGCTATTGTTGGTCGAATGGGTAGGGCGGTTATCAGCAGTCCCGGTGGATGCGAGTTGGGACCGCGTCCTATTGATTTACACCTTTCGGCACTACAAAAAATGGGCGTTACAATCATCGAAGAACACGGATATTTATATTGCGAGGCTAAAGATGGCCTTAAAGGTGCTGAAATTCACTTGGTTTTCCCAAGCGTTGGCGCTACTGAAAATATTATGTTAGCGGCGGCTACCGCAAAGGGAACAACAGTTATACATAACGCCGCAAGAGAGCCTGAAATAAGTGATTTAGGCGATTTTTTAAATAGCGCGGGCGCTAAGGTTTGCGGTTGTGGGTCGGATACGATTTACATAACAGGTGTTAAGAAATTATGTGGCACATATCACTCGATTATACCCGACCGTATAGTTGCTGCAACCTATATTTCCTGCGCGGCGGTTACCGGTAGTAAAATAACGCTTGAAAACATAATGCCGTCACACATGGTTTCTTGTCTTTCGCTATTTCGTGAAGCGGGATGCGATATTGCGGTTTCGGGTAAATCGCTTACGGTAACTGCACCAAAGCAACTTTGCCGTGTGCCTACGGTTAGAAGCCTTGTTTATCCCGGTTTTCCTACCGATTCGGGACCGCTCATTATTGCAATGCTTTCTAAAGCGGACGGCACATGTGTTTTTGTTGAAAATATTTTTGAAAACCGTTTTCGTTATGTTGACGAATTGAATCGACTAGGTACAAAAATTAAAACTGAAGGGAAAATCGCCGTTATTGAAGGGGTTAAAAGCCTTTCAGGTGCTAGTTGTAAATGTACCGACCTTCGTGGCGGTGCGGCGCTGGTGACAGCGGCATTGGCGGCAAACGGTGAAACAGTTATTACCGAAATTTCACATATCCTTAGGGGATATGACGATATAGTTGGAAATTTAAAATCATTAAATGCCGAAA
>JAZRBQ010000041.1:0-12657 GCA_045635145.1 Acutalibacteraceae bacterium
ACGACGTTGATACCTTTGCCCGTTCGCTTATAGCTTTGGGTGTTAAGGCGGGTAGCCACGTTGCCGTTTGGGCTTCTAACGTGCCGCAATGGTATATTGCCTTTTGGGCTACCGTTAAATTGGGCGCTGTGCTTGTAACGGTCAATACCGCTTACAAAATTCACGAAATCGAGTATCTTTTACGCCAGTCAGATACCCACACCCTCATTATGACCGAGGGTGCAAAGGACTGTCACTACGGCGAAATCATTGCAGAATTATGCCCCGAGCTTGAAAACTTAAAGCCGGGTCAACCCTTACACAGTAAAAGATTGCCCTTCCTTCGCAATGCTATTACAGTAGGCTTCAAGCAAAAGGGTTGCCTTACTTGGAACGATGCAATCGAATTATCAAACCAAGTGCCCCTTTCGGAAGTTTATAGAATGGCAGCCGAGGTTGATAAGGATGACGTTTGTAATATGCAATACACTTCGGGTACAACAGGTTTCCCCAAAGGTGTTATGTTAACCCATTACAACGTTGTAAACAACGGTAAATATATCGGCGACAGAATGGAACTTTCAACCGCCGATAGAATGATGATTCAAGTTCCGATGTTCCATTGCTTCGGTATGGTACTTTCGATGACTTCTTCTATGACACATGGCGCTACAATGTGCCCAATGCCTTATTTTTCGGCTAAATCGTCACTTGCTTGTGTTAATAACGAGCGTATCACCGCATTTAACGGCGTACCTACAATGTTTATTGCAATGATGAATCACCCTGATTTCCAAAAGACCGATTTTTCACACGTTCGCGTTGGTATTATGGCGGGTGCTAACTGCCCTGCCGACCTTATGAAAAAGGCCACCGAGGTTATGAATATGAAGGAAATCGTTTCGGTTTATGGTCAGACCGAAGCGTCCCCTGGTTGTACTATGAGCAGTTATTTTGATTCGCTTACTGTTCGTACCGAAACGGTTGGTAGCGCATTTGCAAACGTTGAATGTAAGATTGTTGACCCCGAAACAGGGGAAGATTGCCCCAACGGTGTTAACGGTGAATTTGTAGCCCGTGGTTATAACATAATGAAGGGTTATTACAAAATGCCCAAAGCCACAGCCGAAGCGATTGATAAAGACGGTTGGCTCCATACAGGCGACTTGGCTTGTCGTGATGACGACGGTAACTACCGCATTACAGGCAGACTTAAGGATATGATTATCCGCGGCGGCGAAAATATTTACCCCAAGGAAATTGAAGAATTTATTTATACTTGCGATAAGGTAAGCGACGTGCAGGTTATCGGCGTGCCCGATAAAACCTACGGCGAAGAAATTATGGCCTGTATTATTCTTAAAAAGGGCGAAAGCATGACCGAAGAAGAAATGCGTAAGTATATTGCCGACCATATGGCAAGGCATAAGGTTCCACGTTATATTGAGTTTGTATCTGCTTTCCCGATGAATGCCGCAGGTAAGATTTTAAAATACAAAATGCGTGAAGATGCCGCGAAGAGATTGGGATTATGATAGATAATATTTATGTAATTGACTCGCATTGCCATATCTACCCCGAAAAAATTGCCGCTAAAGCGGTTGCAGGTACCGATAATTTTTATAGCGAAAATTCGGTAGGACTCGGCACGGTTGCCGATTTGATTGAGCGCGAGCAAAAAGCGGGTGTTGACCATTTTATCGTGCAGTCGGTGGCAACTACTCCCAAGCAGGTTAACAGCATAAACGAATTTATAGCAACCGAGGTTGCAAATTCGGGTGGACTTATGACAGGGCTTGGCACCTTACACCCCGATAGCGCTGATATGAAGGCCGATGTTCGTCATCTTTTGGAGTTGGGACTCAAGGGCGTTAAGCTTCATCCTGATATTCAAGCTTTTAAGATTGACGATTACCGTTGTCTTAAAATTTATGAGCTTTGCGAAGAAAATAATCTTCCCGTGCTTATGCATACGGGTGATAATCGCTATGACTATTCTAACCCGAACCGACTTTTACCAATTTTAGAAATTTATACAAATTTAAAGGTAATCGGCGCTCATTTAGGTGGGTGGTCTATTTGGGAAAGTGCGGTAGAAGAATATAAAGATATGCCTAATTTTTACGTTGACTGTTCTTCGAGTTTTCCGTATTTAAAGCCGGAAACTGCAACCGAAATTATTAGAAAATACGGCTCAAAAAAGGTGCTTTTCGGTACAGACTATCCTATGTGGGATGCAAAAGCGGAACTTGATTATTTCTTTAATCTACCACTTGAAAAAAATGAAATAAGTGATATACTAAATATGAATGCCAAGAGATTATTCGGTCTGGAGTGATTTTATAATGGAAAATATTAAAATGGGTACAAAATGTGTGCAAGGCGGTTATCAACCTAAAAACGGTGAACCCCGTCAAATACCTATTTATCAAAGCACAACTTATAAGTATGACACAAGCGAAGATATGGGTAAGTTGTTTGATTTAGAAGCTTCGGGTTATTTTTATGCACGTCTTCAAAATCCCACCTGTGATTTAGTAGCAGCCAAAATTTGCGAAATGGAAGGCGGCACCGCCGCAATGCTTACTTCTTCGGGTCAGGCGGCTTCTTTCTTCTCAATTTTTAATATTGCAGGTTGCGGCGACCATATCGTTGCTTCTTCCGCGCTTTACGGTGGTACTTACAACCTTTTTGCCGTTACAATGAAGCGTATGGGTATTGATTTTACCTTTATTTCACCCGATTGCAGTGATGAAGAATTTGAAGCGGCATTTAAGGATAACACAAAAGCAGTATTTGGCGAAACTATCGCTAACCCTGCTTTAACTGTTTTGGATATTGAACGTTTTAGCAATATGGCACATAAGCACGGCGTTCCGCTTATTATTGACAATACGTTTGCTACTCCCGTAAACTGCCGTCCGATTGAATGGGGCGCAGATATCGTTATCCATTCTACTACAAAATATATGGACGGTCACGGCAGTGCTGTGGGCGGATGTATTGTTGATTCGGGCAAATTTGATTGGACAAAATATCCCGAAAAATACCCCGGTCTTTGCACACCCGACGAAAGTTACCACGGTGTAACCTATACCGAACGCTTTGGTCTTGCGGGGGCATACATCACAAAGGCTACCGCACAGTTAATGCGTGACTTTGGTTGTTGCCAATCGGCGCAAACCGCTTATGTTTTAAACTTAGGTCTTGAAAGCTTACACCTTCGCATTAAGAAACATTGCGAAAACGGATATGCAGTTGCAAAATTCCTTGAAAGCGACGACCGTATCGCTTGGGTGCGTTATCCCCATTTAGAAGGCGACAGCAATTACGAATTGGCTAAAAAATATATGCCAAACGGTGGTTGCGGTGTTGTAAGCTTTGGTGTTAAGGGCGGAAGAAAAGCAGCCGAAGCCTTTATGAAGGAGCTTAAGATGGCGGCTATTGCAACCCACGTTGCTGATGCGAGAACCTGTTGTTTACATCCTGCTAATGCTACCCACCGTCAGATGAATGATGATGAGTTGGCTGCTGCCGGTATCACACCAGATTTAATCCGTTTCTCTTGCGGTATTGAAGACGCGGAAGATATTATCGGTGATATTAAACAAGCACTTGATAAAATTTAAAAAGGAAAATCCCTCCGTCAAAGCCTACGGCTTTGCCACCTCCCTTTAGTCAAGGGAGGCTTAAGAGGAAGATGATATAAATATGCCTATAAGAATACCTAACGATTTACCTGCAGTTAAAACTCTCAATGACGAAAATATTTTTGTTATGACCGAAACCCGTGCCATAACACAGGATATCCGTCCTTTGAAAATACTGCTTTTAAATCTTATGCCAAAAAAAATTGAAACCGAAACTCAGTTGTCCCGACTTCTTGGTAACTCTCCCTTACAGGTTGAGTTAGAGCTTATTCATACAAAAAGCCACCAATCGAAGAATACCCCGCAAGAGCATATGTTGGCGTTTTATAAAACCTTTGACGACGTGAAGGACCGCACCTTTGACGGTATGATTATAACAGGTGCGCCTGTTGAACAAATGCCCTTTGAAGAGGTTGAATATTGGGACGAGCTTTGTGAAATTATGGAATGGACCAAAACCCACGTTCATAGTACCTTCCACATTTGTTGGGGCGCTCAGGCAGGTCTTTATTACCACTTCGGTATTGATAAAAAGCCTTTGGATGAAAAGATGTTCGGCATTTTTCCGCATACTGTGGATTATAAGCATCCGATTTTGTTCCGTGGCTTTGATGACGTGTTTATGGTTCCACATTCAAGACATACAACTGTGGATATTGAAGACGTTAAAAAGTGCAAGGAAATAAAAATTCTTTCAACTTCTAAAGAAGCCGGCGTTTACGCTATGGCTACTAAAGAGGGTAAGCAAATTTTTATAACAGGTCATTCGGAATACGATGCCAACACCTTGGCTAACGAATATTTCAGGGATTTGAACGCGGGTAAACCAATTAAAATTCCTGTTAATTACTTCCCCGATGACAACCCCGAAAATAAACCGCTTGTAACATGGCGCGCACACGCTAATTTGCTTTATTCAAACTGGTTAAACTATTTTGTTTATCAAACCACACCTTACGATATAGAACAGATAAAATAACTAAATCCCTGTATGCTTCGGCATATGGGGATTTTTTGCAAATGCAAGTGAAATTTGTCGAAATAAAAAATATTTTTTAAGTTTATTGTATGCACCAAAAGGTAATAATTTTAATGTATTACGGAGGTGCTTTTATGTATAATAAGGTTTCTATTTGCGGGGTGGATACTTCAAAGCTGCCGCTTATGAAAGAAGCCGAAAAGATAAGACTTTTAAAGGAAGCAAAAAACGGTAATAGGTCATCGCGGGAAAGACTCATAAACGGCAATTTACGATTGGTATTAAGTGTTATTCAGCGTTTTACAGGCAGGGGCGAAAATCTTGACGATTTGTTTCAGGTTGGCTGTATTGGGCTGATAAAGGCAATTGATAACTTTGACATCAGCCAAAATGTTCGCTTTTCAACCTACGCGGTGCCGATGATTATAGGCGAAATCAGGCGCTATCTTAGGGATAATAATCTAATACGCGTAAGCCGTTCGATAAAGGATACAGCTTACAAAGCGATGCAGGTTAAGGAACGTCTTATCGGTGAAAATCAAACCGAACCTACCGTTTCGCAAATTGCAAATGAACTCGGTTTACCGGTAGAAGACGTGGTGATTGCCCTTGAGAGCATAGTGTCGCCTATGTCGATTTATGACCCTGTTTATTCCGACGGGGGAGATACTATTTATGTGTTAGACCAGTTGGGCGATAATAATGACGATAATAATTGGTTGCAAGAGATTGCTTTTCGTCAGGCACTTGAAGATTTAACCGACCGCGAAAAGCACATTTTGACTCTACGCTTTATGCAAGGCAAAACCCAAATGGAAGTATCCGAAGAAATTGGAATTTCACAAGCGCAGGTGTCGCGTCTTGAAAAAGGTGCGCTTAAAAAAATAAAGTCTTAAGCTTGGCTTAAGACTTTTATTTATGGTATTGCGAGCCTTCGCTTATTTTAAAGGCGCGGTAAATTTGTTCCAAAAGCATTACGCGGAATAGCTGATGCGGGAAGGTCATTTGTGAAAAAGAAAGCATTAATTGGCTTATCGACTTAATTCTTTGCGATAATCCGTAAGAACTACCGATTATAAAGGTAAGGTTTTTACCCATATTTTTAAGTGAATCCACCCTTTGCGCCAAGTTTTCGCTTGAAAGTTGTTTGCCTTCTATACAAAGGGTGAAAACTTCGTTGTTTTGGGGGATTTTTTTGAGTATTAAATCTGCCTCTTTTTCAAGGGCGGAGTTAATTTCGGCGTCGGATGGTTTTTCGGGGAGCTTAATAGGTTCTAATTCCACAAAATCCAGCTGACAATAACGCGAAAGGCGCTTGCGGTATTCGTCGCAAGCCTCAGTTAAATATTTTTCCTTAAGCCTTCCAAGGCATATAACGGTTATTTTCATCATAGCACAGTCACCCCGTTGTTTGTGGGTTTTGCCACGTTTAAAATATAGTCGCAGCCTTGCTTTGCGCCAAGGTCCATAAGTGCGGCTTCGGCAGAAGATTTTGCAAGTAAAGGTGTATTGTTGTGTTGGCTTAAATGCCCTAATATAAACCGCCTTGTGCCGTTTGAAAAAAGATTTTTAAGTTCATTAGCGCAAAGGTTGTTTGAAAGGTGTCCCAAGTCAGACAAAATGCGAGCCTTTAATTGTGGGGGATAGGGACCGCTTTTGAGCATATTGATATCGTGGTTAGATTCGAGCAAAATCAAATCACTGCCCAGAATGGCGTTTCTTACGGTATCGGTAACAATGCCTAAATCGGTGCAAACGGTAACACGCTTACCGTCGGGTAAGGTGATATTATAACCGCTTGAGCCTATACAGTCGTGGCTGGTGGCAAAACGGCAAAGCTCAATCCCGTTTATCTCAAACGAAGAATTATCTAAAGCAATGATTTCGGTTTTTGCGGGGATAAGTCCGTTATTCACAAGCGTTTCGGCGGTTTGTGTAGAAGCCAAAAGCTTTGCGTTTGTTTTGTTTAAAAGGGTTTTAAGTCCTTTAACGTGGTCGGTATGCTCGTGTGTGATGGCAACCGCAAAAACATCCTGCACCGATTCGCCGATACTTGCAATACTTTCGCTTATACCTTTAAAGGAGGCACCCGCATCAATAAGAATGCCGCCGTTTTTTGTGCCTATGTATGTACTGTTGCCTGAAGAACTGCTATAAAGCGGACAAATTTTTGACAAGTTAAAACCTCCTTTTAAACTTTAAAAAACAGGTCAACTGCTGTTGACCTGTAAAATTATGCTTGTTTTAAAATTTGCGCATTATCGGGTGTGTAAACACGCTTAATATTAGCGCCAAGCTTTGAAAACTTTTCAACAACGTCTTCATAGCCGCGGTCAATACGCTCAATCTCTTCAATTTCGGTAATGCCGTTTGTGGCAAGACCTGCAATAATCATAGCCGCTCCTGCACGAAGGTCAACCGCCTTTACAGGTGCGCCTGTGAGTGATTTAACGCCGGTTACAACTGCCATTTTGCCGTCAACCTGAATATCAGCACCCATACGGGTTAATTCGTCAACGTATTTGAAGCGGTTGTCCCAAACACCTTCGGTAACAATGCTAACGCCTTCAGCCAAGGCTAAAAGGGTGGTAATTTGGGGTTGCATATCGGTTGGGAAGCCGGGGTGTGGCATTGTTTTAACGTTGCACTTTTTGGGACGGCGGTTCATAGTAACACGAACAGATTCGTCGTATTCGGTGATTTCGGCGCCTGTTTCGCGCAATTTTGCGATAATCGAATCCAAATGCTTGGGTGTTACGTTGTCGATAAGTACGTCGCCACCGGTAGCGACGGTAGCCGCCATATAAGTGCCGGCTTCAATTTGGTCGGGAATAATGCTGTAATCGGTACCCTTTAAGGAGTCAACACCGCGGATTTTAATGATGTTGGTGCCGGCGCCCATAATGTTAGCACCCATAGAGTTTAAGAAGTTAGCAAGGTCAACAATATGTGGTTCCCTTGCGGCATTTTCGATAATGGTAAGACCCTTCGCCTTAACAGCGGCGAGCATAATATTAATGGTAGCACCGACTGATACCACGTCAAGATAAATAGAAGAACCGTAAAGTTCGTCTGCGGTGGCTTCGATAAGGCCGTTTTCTAAGGTTATGGTAGCGCCCAAGGCTTCAAAGCCTTTAATGTGTTGGTCGATAGGGCGAACACCGAAGTTGCAACCGCCCGGAAGTGCCACACGGGCTTTTCTCATTCTGCCAAGCAAAGCTCCCAAAAAATAACTTGAAGCGCGCATACCTTCAGCCATTTTTTTAGAAACTAAATAGGTATTTACGTGTGTGGGGTCAATTTCAACTGTGGATTTGTTAATGTTCTTTATGTTAGCACCTAAAGATTGCATAGCAATTAAGATGTTAGTAACGTCAGAAATGTTGGGTATATTTTCAATGATACAAGGACTATCAGCCAAAAGAACTGCGGGAAGAATTGCAACAGCTGCGTTTTTAGCACCGCTTATGCGTACTGTACCTTTTAAAGAAACGCCGCCCGAAATCACAAATTTTTCCAAAAAAGCCCCTCCAATCATAAGTCATTTAATCTTATTGTAACCGATTTATAGTAATCTATTACCAATAACTTATTATATACTAAAAGCTATATAAAGTCAATTAAAAATAGTGCAAAAAATAAACGGTCGGGGTTACCGACCGTTAGTATTAGTTAATTTTACCGTAAAGGGGAATATCGCTGTCCTTCTTAGGCTCTCTTGCGGGAGCGGACGATACTGTGTTTTGTGGTTTAGAGCTTCTTCTGCGGTTGTTATCGCGTCTGTTGCGGTTTTGGCGCAAAGGCTTTAATTGTGCGCCTTCGGGACCGATTACTACGCGGCGGTCGGTACCTTCGCCGAAGGATGCCGATGTAACACCTTCAATGGTTTGAACAGCGGTATGAATGATTCTGCGTTCATAAGGGTTCATAGGCTCTAATGTGCGGCATTTGCCTGTGGATTTAACCTGCTTACAAATGCGGACTGCGAGATTTCTAAGGGTTTCTTCTCTCTTTTGACGGTAGTCGCCAATATTAAGCGAAACCTTGTAATATCCGCCACCTGTGTTAGCAGCAAGACCTGCTAGATATTGTAATGAGTCAAGAGTTTCGCCTCTATGACCGATTATAACACCGAGTCCGTCGCCCTCAAGTTCGATAAAAGCGGAATTTTCTTTTTCGGCAACCTTGATAGAGATATTGGTGCAGCCTAAATTTTCAAGAATAGGCTTTAAATATGTGATTGCCTTGTAAGCGCGTGAATCCTTTGAAAGTTGGTCTTCGCTTACAAAATTTTCAGTTTCAACTGTTTCTACGGGCTTTTGGGGTTTTGCTGCTTCTTTTTTAGCAGCGGGTTTTGCTTTTTGGTTTTCTTTCTTTTGCTTGGGGGACTTTTGCTTTTTCTTTTCGTCAGGAAGTTCAACAAAAGCCTTTACCTGTGCTTGACAGCCGCCAAAAAGACCTAAAACCTTTTTCTTAGGGAAGGCAATTACGTCAAATTGCACGTCCATATCTTCTTTAACGTTTAATTTTAAAACGGCACTTTCTCTGGCTTCTTCAATAGTTGAGCCATAGCCGATTGCTTCTTTAATCAAGGGATTTCCTCCTTAAGTTTTTCGTTGTTGCCCAATTTGCTGATTTGACCTGCTTCAAAATCGCATTGCTTACCAAGTTCTTTAGCGCGTTCGCTTGCTAAAAGCTTGCCGGGGCCATAGAAATGCTGAATTGCGATTTGCATAAGACCGCCGATAAGGGATGAACAAGCCCAATAGAATGTAACACCGCCGGGTAAGTTGAAACCAATCCATAATGAGAACAATGGCATCATAAGCATCATACCGGTCATACTGGGCGCATCGGGGTTGGCTTTCTTTTGCATACGCATAGAGAGTACGCTTGAAAGCATTTGTGAAGCAAAGGATAAAATCGGCATAATCCAAATAAGCTGGAAGTCACCGAAAATGTTTAATGAAAACTTAGGAGTTTCGGTAAGGGGAATGTTGAAGAAATTGAAGTTGATGTTTTTAGCAGCTTCCGAAATTGCAGGTGAAGAGATGATGCCCTTTGTAACGGCGTCAATAACCTGAAGTTCACTTCTGCCTTCAACGATTTTAATGCCTGTAGCCTTCAAAGCTTCGGTAGCTTCGGCAATGACCGAGGCATCAACGTTCATCAAATAGGTAATCGGGCTCATAATAAGATAGTAAATGCTCATCATTATTACAAGACGGATAATCATAGGAAGACAGCCGCCCGACATTGAAACGTTTTCTTGTTGGTAAAGCTTTTGCATTTCTTGAGAATACTTTTGCTTATCGTCGCCGTACTTTTTCTTGAGTTCGTCAAGCTTGGGCTTGATTCGCATTTGCTGTACCGAAGATTTTTGGCTTTTAATGGTAAGCGGGATAAAAATAATGTTGATGAATAATGTGAAAATAAATACAGCGGCAGCAAAGTTGCCGTTGAAAGCGCTTGCAATAAAGTTTAACACCCAAGCAAGCGGAATGTTAATAATGCTGAATAGTTTGTTCATTTATACACCCATCCATTCAAGTTAAATGGTAATTTTCAAATTAATGTTTTTTCTCAGGTACGGGGTCGTACCCGCCCTTACAAAAGGGGTTGCATCTTAAAATGCGCCAAATTGCAAGAAGGCTGCCTTTAAATGCGCCGTGTATTGTGATAGCTTCAATAGCGTATTGTGAGCAGGATGGCTCAAAACGGCAGCAAGCAATTTTGCGTGGAGAAATCGCGGTTTGATAAAATCGTATAAGTTTAATCAGTAGTGTTTTCATTTTCTTGAGGCTTTAAAGCACCGCTTTTATTTAACATTTTTAAAAGTAAAGAGGCGATTGTGGTGCTTTTGGCGTTTAAAATACGTGTACGGGCGACAATTACAAAATCGTTACCCGCCGAAAGATAGGGGTAAACCGCACTAAATGCCGCCGTTATAACGCGCTTTGCACGATTGCGCTTTACGGCGTTGCCAATCTTTTTGCCGGCAGTAATACCAAGCCGTACGTTATCCTTACGGCTGGGGCAAACGTAAATTACAAAATAGGGGCAAACGTAAGACTTGCCCTTGCCATATACACGGCGAAAATCACGGTTTTCTTTAAGCTTTACAATTTTCATAATAAAAGTAAAAGCCACATGGAAGTGGCTTTTAATATGACAATTTCTTTCTTCCTTTTGCTCTGCGGCGTGCAAGCACTTTGCGGCCGTTAGCAGTAGCCATTCTCTTTAAGAAACCGTGCTCTTTCTTACGGTGAAGCTTTTTAGGTTGATATGTTCTCTTCAACTTAGTACCCTCCTTAATATTAACATTACGGTTATAGCCAAGGTGCAAATTAATGCACATAACCTTACAAGTGTAAATTATACCCTAAACAGTACCTTAATGTCAACAAAAATTTTGATTTTATTAAAATAAATATTTTCATAAATAAAAAAACACTTGCATTTTCAAAAAAAGTGTGGTATTATAATTTGGCTAATGTGATAGAAAGGAGTGACAACGATGAAAGAAGGACTTCATCCTAAGTATGAGAAGGTAACAATTAAGTGCGCTTGCGGTGCTGAGTTCGAAACTCGTTCCACTAAAAAGGATATCCGCTTGGATATTTGCTCTAAATGTCATCCGTTCTTTACAGGTAAGCAAAAGTTGGTTGACACCGGCGGACGTGTTGATAGATTCAACAAGCGTTTCAACATTCAAAAGTAATTACCTAAAAACCGCACTGCCTTTATGGCGGTTGCGGTTTTTTAAAACTCTGGGGGTGCTTTTTTGAATAGCTACACTACCATTTTTGATGAAATACAAACCGAATATGTTGAAAAACGTTCGCGTTTTATTGCTACGGTGCGACATTGCGAAACCGAAGAAGATGTAACCGCGTTTTTAGAAGAAATGCGTTCAAAATATTGGGACGCAAGGCATAATTGCTTTGCTTATTCGCTAAAAGGTGGTAAGTTTTGCCGTTTTTCTGATGATGGCGAGCCACACGGCACGGCAGGTAAACCGATGTTTGACGTTTTGTCGGGGTCGGGTATTACCGATATTGCAGTGGTGGTAACCCGTTATTTCGGCGGTATTTTGCTTGGCACAGGTGGTCTTGTTCGCGCCTATTCAAAATCGGTGCAGGATTGCCTTTCGGCTGCCACCGTTTACAAAATGATACCAAGCACCGTTTTTACTATTAATTGTGATTATACCGACCACGGCCGTTTGGTTAATTTAATAAGTTCTTATGAAGGCAATATTGACAAAACCGATTTTACCGATAAGGTGGCGGTGAACTTTTGCCTTAAGGACGAATTTGTAGAGGAATTTTCAAAAAAACTTATCGAAACCTTTAGCGCAAGGCTCATTTTAGAAGAAACTGAGAAAAAAATGGTGCCTTTTAAAGAAAAATAAAGGATTTTGTGATTTTTTTGCTAATATATATAATGAAGGAGTGAATATTTATGGAATGCTTAAGACTTTTAGCTGAACAAAATGAGAAATTGATACTTTCGCCAAACGCTATGTTGGCGGTAAATTCTAAAGGTCGTCTTAAGGACGAGCCTAAGTGCGAAACACGTACCGATTTTCAGCGTGACCGCGACCGAATAATTCACTCAAAGGCATTTAGGCGTTTAATGCATAAAACACAGGTGTTTTTATCCCCTGAATCTGACCATTACCGCACAAGATTAACCCACACACTTGAAGTTTCGCAAATTGCAAGAACAATGGCAAGGGCGTTAAGACTTAATGAAGATTTAACCGAAGCAATTGCCTTGGGGCACGATTTGGGGCACACCCCCTTCGGCCACGCGGGTGAGCATGCACTTAACGAGCTTTTGCCTTTTAACTTTACCCATTATGAGCAAAGTGTGCGCGTTTGTGAAAGAATCGAAAAGGCGGGCAAGGGTTTAAACCTTACATACGAAGTATTGAACGGTATTGAACGCCATACCAAAGGCGAATTTGCGAATACCTTAGAAGGTAAATTGGTGCGCTATGCCGACCGCATTGCTTATATGAACCACGATATCGACGATGCTGTG
>JAZRBQ010000042.1:0-5615 GCA_045635145.1 Acutalibacteraceae bacterium
TTCCCCGAAAGTAAGTATGTTGTTGACCGTTACTACTGCACTAAGACCGGCGGGCTTGCTACCGAAGAATGTGAAAAAGTAGCAATCGGTTGGTATAAGAAGGGCGATTTGCCTGAGGTTTGCCCAAAGCACAGCGGCGAGCTTATGAAAACACCCGAAGAAATAGAAAAGGCTAAAGAAGAAGCTGAAAAGCAAAAAGAAGAAGCTGAAAATTCATCTTCACAAACGGCTTCCAATACATCTTCTTCTACCGAATCGAAAGTGGAATCTACAACTTCATCACAACAATAAATATGTTAAGTTTTAAAGAATTTCAAATTTCTAAAATAGATGAAATCAAGCCGTTTTTTTCTATCCCAACAAGGTTTTCTTGCGAAACTAACATTGTAAATTTACTTGTTTGGCAAAAAAAATATGCTAATATGTATGCTTTAAATGATGGTATGCTTTTTATAAAATCGGGCGGTATAGAACTTGAAACCTACCGTATTCCCTTTGGACCTGACCTTAAAAAAGGTTTTGAGCTTTTGCGGGAATATACGGGTAAGGAATTTCCGCCTATGTGGATTCAGCAGGGCGAACGCTATTTAGATTTCAAACTTCTTTTTGGGGAATATTATGAATTTATACCCCAAAGAGATGCCTTTGATTATATCTATTTGCAGTCAGATTTGGCTAATCTCAGCGGTAAAAAATACCATTCTAAGCGCAATCACATTTCGGCTTTTACTAAAAAATATAATTGGCACAGTGAAGTTATAAGCGAACAAAATATTCCGCAAATTCTTGAGTGTATGGAAGAATGGTACATCCAGAATAGCGACAAAATGGACGAGCTTATGCTCACCGAAAAAGATGGCGTACGTTTCATGCTCGAGAATATGCAAACCCTTAATATACGCGGTTTGGCAATTTTCATCGAAAATAAGGCGGTGGCTTTTACTTTAGGCTCGCCCATAAACCGCGACGTTTTTGACGTGCATATCGAAAAGGCTTTGCCCGAATATGCCACGGCTTACACCGTTATAAATAACGAATTTGCAAAGT
This sequence comes from Acutalibacteraceae bacterium, assembly GCA_045635145.1. Classification (GTDB taxonomy): domain Bacteria; phylum Bacillota; class Clostridia; order Oscillospirales; family Acutalibacteraceae; genus UBA737. Next base: position 1,048 of record JAZRBQ010000042.1, read on the forward strand.
CTTTGACTGATTATAAATATATAAACCGCGAAGACGATTTAGGTCTTGAAGGTTTACGAAAGGCCAAACTTTCATATAAACCGCATATTCTGCTTAAAAAATATTTTTGCATTTCTAAAAAAGATAGGCTTAAAGAGATTTATCATCAAGCCTTTGCTTATACTGACAATGTTTTTGAAGATGCGCTGTTCCAAAAGTGTTCCCAATATTGCGAGTATTTGGAAAAAGACGGCAGAATAGTGTCAATGTGTTTTGCTTTGCCTTGCTTGATTGACGGCAAAAAAGCTAAGTATATCTTTGCGGTAACTACCCCGCAAGAATTTCGCGGTAATGGTTATGCAAAAGAACTAATAAACCGCATAAAAAAACAGGACGACAGTATTTTAATACTGCGCCCCGTAAATGACGGACTAATTGAATTTTATAAAAATATGGGATTTGTACCCTTTACTGCGAGTAACGAAAACGGTGAAATTGTGGTTAAACCTTCAGCCGAATACAAAGAATTAGCTGAAGAAAACAAGGAAGATAGTGGCGAATTTACCGCTATGTATTATAGCGATAAGGAATGTGACTTTGAAGGAATGTATTTCCCTTACAGTATGCCGTAAAAAGCCTCCCTTGCCCTAAAGGGAGGGGGACCGACGCGAAGTGTTGGTGGAGGGATTTTGCCTATTTAGGTAAGAACAATACTTATTTTAGAGGTATTGTTTTACATAAATTCAAAATTTATTTAGGGGGAGCAAATATGCGAGTTTTGGTTATTGGTGGTACGAGGTTTTTTGGCATACATACGGTGAATGCCTTGTTGGAGCAAGGTCATGATGTTACGCTTGCTATAAGAGGAAACACTAAAAATGTTTTTGGTGACAAAGTTTCCTATATATGCATTGAGCGTACAAATCCCGAAAGTATGTGCGATGCTCTCTCTAAACAACATTTTGATGTTGTAATTGATAAACTTGCTTATTGTTCTAATGACGTAAAGTATGCGCTTGATGTCCTTGATTGCGACAAGTATATTATGATGTCATCTACTGCAGTATATGAACCCAAACATATTGATACTAAAGAAGATGATTTTAATCCATTGTCTGAACCGTTCAAATGGTGTGGAAGATTTGATTACCCTTACGATGAAATAAAACGACAAGCCGAGCGTGCATTGTGGCAAAGTTATAATGATAAAAAGTTTATAGCAGTTCGTTATCCGTTTGTTGTTGGCAAAGACGATTATACAAAACGACTGCTTTTTTACGTTGAGCATACGATTAAAGGCATACCGATGAATATTGATAATATAGATTGCCAAATGGGATATATTGATTCAAAAGAAGCCGGAGATTTTATGGCTTATCTTGTTAATTCGGAATATACCGGCGCAGTTAACGGATGCTCTTATGGTACAATTTCTTTAAGGGAAATTATTGAGTATGTTGAAAGAAAGTGTAACGTTAAAGCTATTTTATCGGCAAATGGAGATAATGCGCCGTATAATGGAGAAGTTGAATATAGTATAAATACTCACTTGGCAAAATCGTTAGGTTACGAGTTTAGTAATTTAAATGATTGGATTTATGATTTGATAGCCAATTATATTGAAGCGGTTTTGAAAAGTTAAAATTAAGCCTCCACTTCTCAGGGGAGGTGGCACGGCATTGCCGTGACGGAGGGGTAGTTTTTGATTTTCTCTCCCTCAGTCAAAACCTACGGTTTCGACAGCTCCCTCGTCAGAGGGAGCCTTTTTTAGCAAAGAGTGAATATAAACAACGCCCCGACAGATTTTTAATGTCTGTCGGGGCGTTTTCGTATGTTGAAGTTTAGAAAAACAAATGCTCTATTAAAATTTTTGTACCTAGGATTATAAGTATCACACCGCCTGAAAATTCGGCTTTAGATTTCCATTTAGCGCCGTAAACGTTACCGATTTTAACACCGAGCGCTGAAAGGGTAAAGGTGATAATACCGATAAATAGTACAGCAATATAAGCGTAGGTGTTATTGCCTTTTAAATCCATAGCCAGCGAAATACCGGCAGCCAGTGCATCAATACTTGTGGCAACCGCCATTATAAACATTGTTTTAAATCCAAACGAAGCGTCGGTTTCGTCTTCTTCCTTAGAAAAAGATTCTTTAATCATATTAGCGCCTATACCGCCTAATAACACAAAGGCTATGTAGTGGTCGATTGCGGTAACGTAAGCTTCAAACGCGGTGCCTAAAAAGTAGCCGATAAGGGGCATCAAAGCCTGAAATCCACCAAACCAAAGACCTGTTATTACCATGTGGCGTTTTTTGAGTGAGTATGTAGCAAGACCTTTGCAAATAGCAACTGCAAAGGCATCCATCGAAAGACCGACGGCTAAAATAAATAATTCTAAAATTCCCATAATTTTACTCGCTTAAGATATATTTGCAAAGATTAGTATATATCCAAAGCGAGTAAATGTCAAATAAAAATTGGCTCGATTTGCTTGCCCTTTAGCGCTTCTTCTACTGTTTGCGGGATTAGCGAAAAATCGCATATAAGGGAATTGTTTTTGCCTTGTGGGTCGTCTTGACGGTAGGGGACAAAATAGATGTTTTTTGTGTTGTGCAAAAGACCGATATTTTTAGCGCTGCCGCCCAAAGCATCGTTTGTAGCTATACCTAAAACCACGGGTTTGTTATTGCGAAGATGCGCTTTTATAGCCATTGTAACGGTGCTGTCGGTAATGCCTAAAGCATTTTTGGCAAGTGTGTTGCCCGTTGCGGGAGCAACCACCAAAATATCAAGCAAATTTTTAGGGCCTATCGGTTCGGCGCCGACGATTGTGTGGATAATTTTGTTATCACAAATTTCTTCCACTTCTTTAATTAGGTCTGCCGCCTTGCCAAAGCGGGTGTCGGTGGAATATACGGTTTCGGATAAAATGGGGATTATTTTTATATTGTATTCACTTAAAGCTTTTAGTGCTTTTACAGATTCGCGTATGGTACAAAAGGAGCCTGTAAAAGCATAACCTAACGTTATATCTTGCATAATTTTCTCCTTTTAGTTGTAAAAACGAATAAGGTCAACAACAGTTTTTGCCAAAATTTTTCCTGCCGTTTTGGGCGCGGTTTTACCCGGTAGGGCGGGGGCTTTTTGGGCATTTATACCAATGCTTTTGGCATATTCTAAATCGAATCCGCCTTTTGAAGATAAGTCGAGCAAAAGCGCGCAGGGCAAATTTTTAAGTGTATCACCGTGTAGCACTTCGGCATCGACCGTGTTGAAAATAATATCGTACCGCAGGAAAAGTGATGGTAGCTTCTCGGTATTTATGTAATTAAATCCGAGAGCCTCCAATGTGGCAAAATCGCGTGGATTGCGGGCACTCACGGTTACGTTCGCGCCAAAACCTTTAAGGCGGTCAGCCAAGATTTTTCCCACTCTGCCGTAGCCTATAACCAAAATATTGCTTTGCCAAAGGGTGAAATCGGTGTTTTCTATTGCAATTTTAATAGCCCCTTCGGCAGTCGGCACGGCATTTAACAGGGCGTAGCTGTCAAGGGTGTTGTAATCAATACAGTGCCGCTTTGGGAAATTGTAATTACAACAAAGAATCAGCTGGTCTTGGGTTTTATCGTAAATATCGCTTAAAGGGATAACGCGGTTCGTAAGGGGCGCAAAAACTGTATTACCGTCACGCGTGGTGGGGACAGGTAAAATTATAATATCACTAAGGGAAATATCGGCTTTGTCGTCCGGATAAAGCCCCAGGGTATTAACAAAAAAGTTTTGGCTTTCTAAATAGCGTTTTACGGTTTTAAGACGGGCGTCGCCACCAATTATACAAACCTTTTTCATATTATCCCTCCAAAAAAAGTGAGTGCCTAATCTATATTATGACACTCACTTTTCTTTGTTACGGTATTTCGTTTATTAAGTTTTCATAGGTGTTTTTTTGTGGGTCGTTTATTACGACCTTTCTTAAATGCTCTAAAATTTCGCCAATCTTTTCTCCTTTATATCCCAAACCAATAAGGTTTTTGCCATCAATACAAAGATGAGCAATTTTAAAAGGCTCATTCTTTTTTAAAATATTATCAATAGGGGATATATCCCACTCATTTAATTCAAAAAACGCTTTAACTGTATCGGCTTCGCAGAGGTTTAACATTTCTTTAATATTGGCGGGTGTTTTAGGGGCGGGAAGACGCGACAATTTATCAAGCCTTGCAAAGAATTCGCGCTCGCGGTTTGAAGGTTTTAACTGTTCAAGTGCTTTTGCATCTAAAACTAAATATAGGCACAAAAGGGGATTTCCGTGGTGCTTTTTAATTTTTTCAAAATTAGGGAGTTTATTAATCCCTAAAAATTCAAGTCCACCGCAAATAATAAGGTCGGAAAACACTTCAAAATTGTTGCCTAAACTTGCTTTTTTAAGCTCTGTAAAAATACGCTCACGGCTTACGTTTTTAAGTAGATGCGAAAGCTCTAAAGCAGAGTTTAGAACGGTTTCTTCAATTTGAAAATTCAAGGTTGAAGCAAAGCGGAAAAGCCTTAAAATACGCAAGGCGTCTTCCTTAAAACGCCTTTCGCT
>JAZRBQ010000043.1:0-9321 GCA_045635145.1 Acutalibacteraceae bacterium
ACATGGCTACGTCCGACTTTACTCGAATATTTTGCATTAGCAATAAATTCAGCCGTTATGTGTGAAATTGCAGCAGGCAAACCTGATATTGCCAAGACGAAAAACGGTGTAAATATATCGTGTGCGACCGAAAAATAACCAAAACCAACGTTACCTAACGCAAACTCACTTGCAAGCGGTATTTTAAAGATTGCGCTGATTATTTTAACAAAAGCCGCCGATGCAATTAGGATAAACGAGCTTTCATTTAAAACCTGTTTTGATGTTTTCATAATAATTCCTTAATGATTTTTATTAAATACTCAAACAATAAAGTATCATCCATCGAGTTCATCTTTCTGTAAGATTCGGTAGCGTCCTCCCCTGCATCGTCCGAAATGCGACGAAGTGATAAATATGGTACACCCGAAAAAGCGCATACATAAGCAATAGCGGCGGTTTCCATATCGCAGGATGTAGCACTAAAATTATCTTTAAGACTATCTCTTGTTTGACTATCACAAATAAAATGGTCACCCGAAACGGCGGTGCCGAATTTTAAACCGTCAATTAATTCCTTCGCAATCGAAAGTAATTTTTCATCAGCGGGATAAATATATTCCTGCAAAGGTTTTTCACAAAGGGCGTATCCAATACCCGAAAGGTCAAAATCGTGTTCTAAAAACTTGTTCGGTGCTGTAATTTCGCCACGCGCAATGCCACTAATACCGCCCGAAAGACCGTAATTTAAAATATAATCACAGCCAATATCGACAAAATGCATGGCAGCCGCCGCGGCGTTAACCTTGCCTATACCGCAAAGAATTGTGTAAACCTCGGCAGTACCTTTTTCGTTAGTAAGAGTAAATTTATGACCTTTTCTATTTAAAACGGTGTAATCAGTATATTCACCTTTTTCAATCCATTCGGAAAAGGGCTTATATTCATCAATATCTGCAATAATAATGCCAACCTTTATATTCATATTATCCTCCAAATAAAAAATGGCTGAAAAACAGCCATTTATTCTTCAATCTCTAATTTTGCGCCGCAAGAAGAACAGTAAACTGCGGTTTTGCTTATATTTGTTTTACAAAAAGGACAAACCTTTTGAAATTTAACTGTATTTAATTCATCTCTTAAACGATAAATTTCATTATCCATTCTTATAATAGATTCAACAGATTTTTTAATATTTTCGTCCTCAATTTCAGAATCCTTAATTAAATTAAAATAAATTTCACCTAATTTTTGAAATTCTTTTGAGCGCTTATTTTCAAGCGATGCAATATCAAACTTCTGCTTTTGTGTAGTTACGATTTCACCCGTTTTTTTAGAAACAACGTCAATTGCTTCCTTTGCTTTGTAAAGTGCGTTATCTAAAAAATCCATAAGAAAACCTCCGTTTTTAAATATAACATATGCTCTGTGATAAATCAAGTTTTATATGTGTTGTAAAAATTACGAATTTTATCTTTTCGAGTAAGGATTTCATCGAAATTTGTTATGTATTCGTAAGGGTATTTGTAATTAAAAACGCGTTCAATATAATCGCCGTGTGGTTCGCGCAGTTTCGTCACCGCAGATGCACCGCAAGAAAGTATCGTATGTGTTTCATCCATAATGAATACGTTATAAAGACATTCATAACCCGTCTTTGAATAACCAACATTTTCAAGATTACCCACAGTTTTGCTTTGTCGATACATATAATATGGCACAATTTGATTAGCCTTAAGGGTTTCAAGCGCGTAATCCACCATCAATGCAGCAGTTTTGCCGATTTCAATTTCGGGTAAGGTGCCGCTTGTTGTAAGTTTAGATGAGCGTTTCATAGATAGCGAATGAACTGTTACGCTTTCGGGTTGAAGGGCTAAAACCTGTGAAATAGTTTCTTTAAAGCTGTCAAAAGTATCGGTAGGAAGGCCTGCAATTAAATCGGTATTAATATTATAAAAACCGCATTCACGCGCCAAATCAAAAGCATTGACAGTTTGTTTAGCGGTGTGATTTCTTCCAATAACCTTTAAAACTTCATCGTTCATTGTTTGTGGGTTAATGCTAATTCTTGTAGCTCCCCACTTTTTGATTGTAAGCAGTTTTTCACGTGTTATGGTGTCAGGTCTTCCCGCTTCAACGGTATATTCGCGAAGGCAAGAAAAATCGAAATTTTCACTTACTGTTTTCATAACAGTTTCTAAGTCTTCGGCTGACAAGGTCGTGGGTGTACCACCACCAATATATATAGTTTCAAGCCGTAAATTACATTCTTTAGCAATTTTAGCGGTTTCAATTATTTCGCGGCATAACAGTTCAACATAATCGGGAATAAGCTTTTTCGCCATCTCGATAGAGTGAGATACAAAAGAACAATACGAGCAACGTGTTGGGCAAAAAGGAATTGAAATATAAAGGCTAAAAGAATCAGCACGAGAAAGCGCGGTGATTCCGCCTTCGCCTTTTAGCGTGGTTTCGCAAAGTGAGATTTTATTTTCCTTAACCTTTAGGTATTTAGAAAAATAGTCTTTAGCATAAGCTTCGCCGAAACCTTTTTTAAGACGAGAATAAAGCTTTGCAGGGCGAACACCCGTTAATATGCCCCAATCGGGAAAATAGCCTGTAGCGGCCGTGAAAACGTTATAAACCGCAAGTGCCAAGTGCAGTTCCCTATCCTTATCATCATTACCGTTTATACCTTCAATTTTCAAATGACTTTCATAGGTTTTGCCGCCAAAATACAAAGTTGCATTTGCAGTATTATCAATAAATTCAGTAATAAAACAAAGGTCGCTAATTTCGCTAGTTTCAAAGCATTCCTGTTTTTCAAATGGCAGGAATATTCTAACTAATTTTTCGATTTCATAACGAAAATTGTGGTTTATAAAGCAAAGTCGCATTTTTAACCTCTAATATATGGATTGTGGGATTTTTCGAATCCTAAAGTAGTTTCGGGTCCGTGTCCTGAAAGAACGGTTATTTGAGGTGATAACTGATATAATTTTTTGACTGAATTTTCTAAAACTTTATAGTTGCCCAAAGGAAAATCAGTTCTTCCAATACTCATATTAAACAGGGTGTCACCCGAAAATAGATAATTTTCCACTAAAAAGCAAAAACCGCCAACGGTATGACCCGGAGTATGAATCGCCTTAAAATTAATATCGCCAACCGAAAGCTCGTCGCCGTCATTCAATAAAATATCAGCCGTAAAAGGTGCCAAAGGCATACCAAATTGAGCAGATAAGTTTAAGTTATGGTTGTTTAAATATTGGTTATCATCAAGGCCGATTGCAATTTTGGTGTTACTTAAGTCACGTAATTGATTGGCAAAAGCAACGTGGTCAAAATGTCCGTGTGTCAAAAGTATCAAGCGCTCTTTAGAAGAATTTTGATTTAAAAAATCAATTACTTCTTGTGAATAAAAGCCAGGGTCAATCACAACAGCGGCTTTTTCGGTTGAAATTAAATAACAGTTAGCCTCAATCGGACCTAGTGGTAGTCTTTTAATTTCCATTTTTTCTCCAAATTTCTGTATCATAAAGAATAGTCACAGGTCCATCGTTAGTAAGGTTTACCTTCATATCAGCGCCAAAAATCCCCTGTTCTACCCTTTTGACCCCTAATTCTCTTAACTTATCACAAAATATATTGTAATATTCTTGAGCTTTTTTAGGTTCTAAAGCCTTTGAAAAAGAAGGACGATTCCCCTTTTTAACGTCGGCTGCTAAAGTGAATTGCGAAATTACAAGTATTTCACCGTCAATATCTAAAATCGACCTATTCATTTTATCGTTTTCATCACAAAAAACACGTAAATTAACCGTTTTTTGCGCCAAAATATCAACGTCAAAAAGAGTGTCATCTTCAACCGCGCCAAAAAGGATTAAATAGCCTTCATTACAAGCACCGACAATGTTATTATCAACCGTCACACTAGCTTGTGTTACCCTTTGTAAGACTGCCTTCATTATTGATTTATCCTTTCAACGTGGAATATCTTTGGTACCTTTTCAACCCTTGCAATAATGCTACGCAAATGTTCCACACTTTCGGCGCTGATTGTCATAATGATAATACAGTTGCCGTCCTTTGTTTTTCGCGCACTAATACTGTGAATCGGCACGTGCATATTATTAAGAACGTTCATAACTTCAATTAATATACCTTCACGGTCAATCGCAACAGCCTTAAGTGTTGAAATAAAGTTTTCGGTCTTGTTGCCACTCCAATAAGCCGAAATCCAACGGGCCGGTTCACTTGCGAGTGAAATATCTTCGGGTACGTTGTTACAGTCACGCTTGTGAACTGAAACACCGTGACCGCGTGTAATAAAGCCGATAATATCATCACCAGGCAATGGGTTGCAACATTTTGAAAGCTTGATAAGACAGTTATCTATGCCTTCAACTATAACACCGTCTGAAGATTTTGTGCGATGAACGTTTTCAATCGGAACTGTTGTAAGAGGTTTAGCAGCCGCATTTTTCTTATTGTAATCATCCTTAATACGCGGCAAAATTTTGGATAAGAATATACCGCCGTAGCCGATAGCGTTATAAAGCTCTTCAGCATTGGCAAATTTGTATTTTTTAGCAATATCTTCGGTATAGCTTTCAAGCTCTTCTTCGGTAAAATTAATATTATTGCGGCGAAGTTCACGTTCATATTCCGATTTACCCGAAGCGATATTTTCGGTACGTCTTTCCTTCTTAAACCAAGAGCGTATTTTAGCCTTTGCCGAAGAAGTTACCGCTATGTTAAGCCAATCGCGACTAGGTCCGTGATTTTTAGCATTTGTAGTCAGGATTTCGATAACTTCACCAGTTTTGACAACGTGGTTAATTGGAACAATTTTACCGTCAACCTTTGCGCCAACCATTCGCGTACCCACAGCCGAGTGAATTGCAAAAGCAAAGTCAACAACAGTAGCGCCGTCAGGTAGGTTAATTACGTCACCCTTAGGTGTAACTGCAAATACGTCTTCCTCAGCCAAATCGACCTTGATAGTACGAATAATGTCTGAAGCATCGTTTGCGTCGTCTTGGGTATCAATAATTTGACGAATCCATTGCAATCTATCCTGCATATTACCCTTGGGATTTTTATCGCTAATACCTGCTTTATATTTCCAATGCGCCGCAATACCGAATTCGCCAGTATGGTGCATTTCAAAGGTACGGATTTGAATTTCAAAAGGAATGCCTGCACGGCTAATAACCGTGGTGTGAAGCGATTGATACATATTAGGCTTAGGCGTAGAAATATAGTCCTTAAACCTATTAGGAATAGGACGGAACATATCGTGCATAAGACCTAAAATATTGTAGCAGTCAGCAACAGTATCGGTAATAACACGAATAGCATAAATATCGTAAATTTCATCAAAGGTTTTACCTTGAGCAAACATTTTACGGTAAATACCGTGAATTGATTTAACACGCCCTTGGAATGAAAGGGTTGCATTTGGCATTAATTCGCGAAGTCGTTCTTCAATTTTGGCTTTAATTTCACTTAAAATTTGTTGACGGTGGTTTTTACGGTGCTTTAATAAATCTTCAATTTCAGCGTAAGCAACCGGGTCAAGATGCTTGATAGCCAAGTCTTCTAATTCTTCCTTGACGGGTCTAATACCGAGTCGGTGAGCAATCGGAGCATAAATTTCAAGTGTTTCAACCGAAACGTCACGCTGCTTTTGGGGATACATAGCGTCGATTGTGCGCATATTATGAAGACGGTCAGCTAATTTAATAATAATTACACGAACGTCCTTACCCATTGCAATAAGCATCTTACGAAGGCTTTCGGCTTGCTGCTGTTCTTTTGTAGAAAAGTTAAGCTTACCAATCTTGGTAACGCCATCAACCAAAAGTGCCACTTCATCGCCGAATTGTTCTTTAATTTCTTCAATAGTAACCTTAGTATCTTCAACTACATCATGCAAAAGAGATGCCGCGATAGATTCACTGTCCATACCAAGCGAAATTACAATTTTAGCAACGTTAAATGGATGGTAATAATAGTCTTCGCCGGAAACGCGTTTTTGCCCGTCGTGTGAAGTAACACACAATTCAAACGCCTTTTCAATTAGCGGTAAATTATATTCTTCGCCATAATTTTCGAGTGTCAACTTCAAATCTTCAAAATTTTTGCGCTGAATGTCGGTCATTATTCTTCACACTCCTTTAATAAATTTTGATATATTTGAGAATTTAATAAATTTGTCTTTTCGGCGGATATATTTTTAAAATATCTTCCATCATTTTTATAGATTAATTCTAAATCTTCTAAAACCGAGAGAGCTGAAAGCGTTTTACCCAATCCTAAGGTGTTAATGAATGAATATAAAATTTTATCTTTCAAAACACCGTTTGGAGTAACATATCGATATATTGAACCAATTTCTTCTCTTGATGGTGCAATTGCTTTTGCATCAAAGGATTTAGAGTTACAAAAGCGATTGAAATTATCAAGGTCATAAAATAACTTTTCATCATCCGTACCCGAAACCCTGATACCCTTAATCTGAATAGCAATCGTTTTATTACCGTTGTAAATATTGGTTTCAACAGTTATAGCAAGGTCTAAAATAGAACCTTGCTCAAAACAAAACGAATCGGTACCAACGCCAAATAATAATGCTTGAAAGGTGTTATTGCCTTTTGAAAAGAGCAATTTTAAATGTTTGTTGTTAGAAAGTGGCGTGATTCTTTGTAATGTAACGCCGAATACTGCAAAAATTGGCAACTGATTACCAAAACCGAAAGGTTCTAACTGCTTTAATGAATCAGATAAATCGGTTGTAAGAGCACAAGGATTAAGTTTACAATCAAGTGATAACACAGGTGTAAATGCAGGCAAGGTATAGGCGTATTCATTAATTTTTTCGCGAAAAAGGTCAATTTCGTCGGTTTTAATGGTAAGACCGCAAGCCAAATCATGACCGCCAAATTTTTGTAGTAAATCTTTACAATACGAAACCGCGTCGAATAATGATACACCGCGAAAACTTCTGCCTGAACCGTGGGAAATCTCGCCATCCGACGAAAGAACGATACATGGTGTGCCGTAACGTTCACAAATACGGGAAGCCACAATACCAACAACACCGTGATGCCAACCCTCACCAGACACAACTATAATACGGTCGTGATACAATTTTTGCTCTTCAATTTTTTCTAATGCTTGGTTTAAAATATCACGTTCGATTTTTTGGCGCGAAGTATTGAGCGAATCAATTTCATTCGCAATTTCAAGCGCCCTTAACATATTTTCTTCACATAACAGTTCAACCGCTTTAGTAGCACTACCCATTCTACCCGCTGCATTTATACGCGGACAAATTGAAAATGCAATACGTTCAGCAGTTACGTTTTGAATAGCAACACCCGAAACGTTTAAAAGCGCACTTAGACCCGTTAAAGCAGAAGTTTTTAATTTTTTAACACCGTATTTAACAATGCTTCGATTTTCATAAGTTAGCGGCATTACGTCAGCAACAACTGCAACCGACAAAATATCAGCAAAATAAGGCAATAATTCTTCGGGTTCTTTGCCTTCCATTACACAAATGAGTTTAAATGCAACTTCTGCACCACAAATCGCTTTAAATTCGCTGGGACAATCTAGTCGGTGAGGGTCAACAACGGCAGCCGCATCGGGCAAAACACCACTAGGTAAATGATGGTCGGTAACAACAACAGTCATACCAAGTTGGTTTGCAAGTTCAATCTCTTTATTACAAGCAATACCGTTATCAACCGTAATAATAAGTTCCACACCTAATGAATGCAAGTATTCTACGGCATTACAATTCATACCGTAGCCTTCATCAAAACGGTCAGGAATATAGTAAATACAGTCACTTCCCCTGCCCTTTAAATATTTATAAAGCATTGCCGTGGCGGTAACGCCATCACAGTCATAGTCGCCATAAACAGCGATTTTTTTACCGTTTTCGATACTAGAGTTTACAATATCGGCGGCGTGCATAATATCGGCCATTGCATAAGTATCAGAAAAGCAAGGCTCGTCTGACAAAAATTCTTCCAAATCAGCAGGGTCGGTGTATCCACGACCGATAGCAATTAAAGCAACAATCGGGTCAACATCGCACTCTAATGCAAGTTGTTTTGCAAGTTCGCGGTTTGTTTCCCTTACTATCCACTTTTTAAAGCCCATATTATTCACCACCTTTTAAAAATAATTATTCATTTTATTTTAACATTTATAGTAAAATATTTCAATAAAAATATTAAAAAACGCATATAAAAAAAGTCCCTCAAGGGACTTTTTTATATATTATCACTCGCTTGCTTTTTAATGCCAAACAACATACGCAAAAGCGGATTTAAAAATTTGGGGCCTTTAAAAATTACAACTTTCATAAAAATACCTCCATCAGCATCTTACCGATGAGCAGCCGAGTATTATCACCCAAACCGCAAGCACCGCAACCAAAAATCTTGGAGGACAAAAGCAGCTAATAAGCAACCCGCCTGCAAATGAAATTGCAACAAAACCTTTATTTACAGTAAAACGTTTGCGCATTTTTGTTCCCCCTTACAATAACATTATATAGGGAAAACAAATAAATGTTACTTATTTTGTTTTTTTGATGTATTCCAGGGCTTTAAATCCTTTAATTCTTCAAAAATTTCACAATATGATTTATGGCGTGTGGGTTCAATTTTACCGGAATTCACAGCCTCTATCACCTTGCAACCGTTTTCTTTTGTATGTGTGCAGGAAGAGAATTTACATTCATAAATCAGCTCCGAAAAATCATAAAAACAGTCAGCTAAGGCTTCTTTAAAGTTGTAATCGTCAATATTGTGTTCAAATGAAGAAAAGCCCGGTGTGTCAAAAACAAAACCGCCAATATCAAGGTTGTAAGCTTCAATATGTCGAGTTGTATGACGCCCACGACCTAATTTTTCACTTACATCGCCCGTAGCAATTTTTGCATTACCAAATATATAATTTAAAATACTTGATTTACCAACACCCGAATTGCCTGTAAAAGCACTGACACAGTCCTTAAGTTCTAAAAGAAGCGCATCCATACCAATACCCTCATGCGCCGATACCACATACGTCTTAAAGCCTGCGTTTTCATAAATACGCTTGTATTCTGAAAAATCGCCCATATCCGCCTTATTAAAAACAATAATTGGCTCGATATTATTATACCTTGCGATAGCGGTAATTTTGTCAATTATCAAAGTATTTGGTGCGGGCGTTGAAAAGGATGAAACAATAAATAGCTTATCAATATTAGCGACATTCGGACGAATCAAAGAATTTTTACGTTCGAAAATCTTATTAATAACGCCGTGACCTACA